>NZ_CP159829.1:2770000-2995424 GCF_047730065.1 Candidatus Njordibacter sp. Uisw_058 | reverse complement strand
CCACAGGCAAAACCGCAGTAAGGCAATATAAGTCCTAACTTTTAGGCTTAGTCAAAGTAAATTACACCTATCGGATAATTTTATAGCCTAAACAGTAAATCAGGCTTGCTATTAGATTTTTCCTCTAATATAATTTCGTCCCTAGATTTTCATCGCCAAACCTTTGGCAACTAATTATTTTTGCGAGACCGATCATGAAAAGAACGTTTCAACCTAGCGTCTTAAAGCGCAAGCGCACTCACGGTTTCCGTGCACGTATGTCAACTCCAGGTGGTCGGGCCATTATCAATGCTCGCCGTGCCAAAGGCCGCAAGAGCCTAAGCGCGTAAGCGACTTTCACCTGCTTAACGTATGTCTGAACTCGATTTTTCCCGGCAACGGCGCCTGTTGAATGCTGGGGATTTTCGAAGAGTGTTTGATCAAGCCGATTTCAAGGTCTCAGATCAACACATACTGATACTAGCACGAACCAGTTTACACGCTCATTCTCGCATTGGCTTGGTGATTGCCAAAAAAGGCATCAAGCTTGCAGTGCACCGCAATCGTATAAAGCGCATTGTCAGGGACAGCTTTCGGACTCTTTGCACTCAAACCAACGAATTTTCCCTTCCTTTAGACATTGTTATCTTGTCCAGAAAAGGTTTAGGTGAACTCGATAATGACGCAGTTCATCGGCTAATTATTAAGCAATGGGCAAGATTACGTAAAAAAACTGCCCAAAGTGGCTAGTTTTCGTCCTCATGCACTGACTGGCCATTGCCAATAGTCAAACAAGCACTATAATCAATCTCCTTTACAATACAACTAATGACGATTTGTTTCTATGGATTTTCAACGCATTATTCTAATCGCGGGTGTCGCCATCATCTCTTACTTGATGGTACTTCAGTGGAACCAAGATTATGGTACCGAAGCCCTTGCTCCTCAACAAGTCACCAGTGTTTCTGCCTATGATGTAGCACCGGTTAGTACAGACTTTGCAGTGGCTACCCCCCCTAGTGGTGACACAGCAGTGTCAGTTACACAAACAGATAACGCGACTAGTGGTAACCTTATCGAGGTTAAAACTGACACTTTAGAAGTCGTTATTGATACCCAAGGTGGCGACATCATCCAAGCTTCTCTAGTTCAATACTTAGCAGAAATGGATCACCCAGATGTACTTTTCACCCTCTTAGAACAAAATCAAAAGCGCACTTACGTAGCCCAAAGTGGACTTATTGGCGTCAATGGTACTGACATTAAATCACGTCCCATATTTAGTGCAGCCCAATCATCATACCAACTCGAAGATGGCCAGCAGGAATTACAGATTGTACTGAGCCTCACTGATGATAATGGTGCAGTAATCAACAAGATTTATACCTTTGCCCGAGGCAGTCATTTAGTCAATCTAACTTATGCCGTTGATAACCGTGGCAACCAGCCTTGGTCAGCTAACCTGTTTGGTCAAATTAAACGTGACCGTTCTAGCGATCCGAGTGCCTCCGGTGGTATGGGCATGTCAGCTTACTTAGGACCCGCATTTTCATTCCCAGACGATAAATATTACCGCTACGATTTTGATGACATGGACGACCTTAATCTGCAACGCAGTGCTCCAGGGGGATGGGTTGGTATGTTGCAGCACTACTTTGTTAGTGCATGGGTGCCTAATCCAGAGCAACAACACAACTACAGTACCCGAGTCAGCAAAAATAACTATATCGCCGGTTTTGTTAGTCCGGCATTGGAGCTACAAGCTGGACAGTCTGGCTCCACATCAGCTGATTTTTACGCGGGCCCCAAGATACAGGCGGATCTTGAAGCGATATCGGAAAATCTAGACCTTGTCGTTGACTACGGATGGCTATGGTGGGTTTCTCAACCGTTATTTTGGCTTTTGAATACTATGTTTGGTTTTGTTGGAAACTGGGGAACAGCCATCTTGCTGGTCACTTTATGCGTCAAAGCCTTCTTTTTCTATCCCTCGGCCATTTCATATCGTTCCATGGCCAAGATGCGTGCATTAGCTCCTGAAATTGCTAAATTAAAAGAACAGTTTGGTGACGACCGCGCAAAAATGTCAGCAGGGATGATGGAGCTTTATAAGCGGGAAAAGGCAAATCCCTTAAGTGGTTGCTTTCCCATTATCATTCAGATGCCCGTCTTTATTGGTTTATATTGGATGTTAATGGAAACAGTCGAGCTAAGGCACGCACCCTTTATTCTTTGGATTCAAGATCTTTCAGTACAAGACCCATATTTTGTGTTGCCTTTACTCATGGGTGCTACCATGTTCATCCAACAAATGCTTAACCCAACACCTCCAGACCCTATGCAGGCTAAAATAATGAAGATGTTGCCCGTCGTGTTTACGGTCTTCTTCCTCTGGTTCCCTGCTGGCCTTGTTTTGTACTGGGTCTGCAACAACGTATTGTCGATCACTCAACAGTACATCATTACCAAACGCATTGAAAAGTCAATGGCTGAGCGCAAGCATTAACGTCACCCTCGTAATAACAAAAAAAGGCCTCCCCTAGAGGCCTTTTTTGTAAATATTAAATGCTGCTTTTGAATACTGGAGGCCCGACCACAATGCAATCAGATATAGACACTATTTGTGCTCAGACCACTCCTCCAGGCAGAGGCGGCGTGGGTATTATTCGCTTATCGGGTCCACAGGCTCTTGCCTATGGTCAGCAACTAAGCCACAACCAAAGTCAAATTCGCCACGCCCACTATGGACCCTTTTTAGACACACACGGGGAACAGATTGATGCTGGCATCAGCCTCTATTTCAAAGGTCCAGACTCTTTCACGGGTGAGGATGTGTTTGAGTTTCAGGGTCATGGTGGCCAAATTGTCATGGACCTATTGCAACGTGAACTCATTCTTTTAGGGGCACGTATTGCCAGACCTGGAGAGTTTTCAGAACGCGCTTTTTTGAATGACAAAATGGATTTAGCTCAAGCAGAGTCCATTGCTGACCTAATCGATGCTAGCTCAGAGCAAGCTGCTAGAAATGCCTTGCGTTCATTACAGGGGGTCTTTTCTAGCCAAATTAACACTTTGGTTGAAAATATAATCTACCTAAGATTATACGTGGAGGCAGCGATCGATTTTCCCGAGGAAGAAATAGACTTTTTAGCAGATGGTAAGGTCGCTAACTTATTGGCTAAGGCGCAGTCAGACTTAGATCAACTATTAGAGCGGGCCCAACAAGGCAGCCTATTGCAAGAAGGTATGCAAGTCGTGATTGCAGGGGCGCCCAATGCTGGCAAGTCAAGCCTACTTAACGCCCTTGCGGGACAAGACCGAGCCATTGTCACAGACATTGCCGGCACCACCCGAGATATTTTAAAAGAGTCTATTAATATCGATGGCCTACCCTTACACATTATTGATACGGCTGGTTTGCGTAACAGTCCAGATAGGGTAGAACAGATTGGCATTGAACGTGCGATTGAAGCCATTAGTCAGGCCGATCAGGTGTTATTATTACAAGAAGCCCAAGACCATCGCAAACCCAAAGACCACTGGCAGAAGTTAATGGGTGCGCAACCAATGCCTAGCCAACTGACTTTAGTTCGTAATAAAATAGACCTCTCAGAAGGACTCCCTCAACTAACTCAAGTCGATGGTGTAGACTGTATTTACTTGAGCGCGAAAGATGGCCAAGGCCTTGATTTACTGAGACGTCAACTCAAACAAGTAGTTGGCTACCAAACGACATTGGAGGGCGGCTTTAGCGCCAGGAGACGCCACATCGATGCGCTGCAACGTTGTCAACTTCTATTACAGGAAGGGTCCTCGCAACTGGCTTACAGTCAGGCTGGCGAGTTGCTAGCTGAGGACCTACGTCTGGCCCAAGAATGCTTGAACGAGATTACTGGTAGTTTCACTAGTGATGACTTATTGGGCCGTATATTTGGGTCATTTTGTATCGGGAAATAACAACTTATGACCAATACTCAACATATTTTATGCATCGAAGATGAAGTTGATATCCAGGAGATTATCGCTTATAACCTTAGGCGAGCTGGGTATAAACTGACCTTAGCCAGTGATGGCATTAACGGTTTAGAATTGGCTCAAACGCAAACTCCTGATTTAATATTGCTTGATATCATGCTTCCTGGGCTCTCCGGTATGCAGGTCTGTGAGCGCTTAAAGGCAGATCTTAAAACACAGCTTATTCCTATTATTATGTTGTCAGCACGCAGTGAAGAAGTGGATGTTATAAGTGGCCTTACCCATGGTGCAGATGACTATATCACTAAACCTTTTAGCCAAGCCGAACTGTTGGCTAGGATTAAAGTCGCATTACGCCGAACCCCGTCCACCAAAATGCTCTCAATAGGTTCATTATCACTCAACCTAGAAGCTTACACTTGTGATCTAAATGGACAGACACTCAAACTAACCACTACCGAATTCAAATTGTTACACACATTAATGGCCCAACCGGGCCGAGCGTTTTCACGGGAGCAACTCATATTATCAGCTTTAGGTGAGCAATCTGAGGTTGTGGATCGTAATGTTGATGTGCATATTCGTGGTGTGCGCAAGCAATTGGGTAAAGCTTCAACTGCGATCGAAACCGTACGGGGTGTGGGTTACCGTTGTGATCCTAATTTTACTGAAACCCTTTTAAACGAAGTCTTGTAGCATGCGCCACTCACCCATATTCTTAAAACTCTACGCTGGCTTTGCCCTAGTCATTTTGTTTAGTATGTTGATTGTTGGCCTTATGGTGCAGCGCCAAATAGAGCAGGCAAGCCTAGAAGATATTCGCAACAATTTATCCAGCCAAGCCTTTATTTTGCAGCAATCCTTCGCCGACATAGATACCCAATCTCAAAATGAAATCCAACAGATGGTCCAACAAATTGGTGATCGTATTGCAACTCGTGTCACCTTGCTAACCAGAGATGGTGTGGTGATGGCTGATTCTGAGTTCAGGTTTGATAAGATGGACAACCACCTCTCCCGACCTGAAATCATTTCTGCTACCCAATCTAGGGTTGGAGAATCGAGACGCTACAGCACAACATTGCAAAAACCCATGTTGTATGTGGCTTTAAAAGCCATAGACAGTCATTCTAATTTAGGCTTTATACGCACCGCCCTCTCCACCGAGCGCATCGATGAGGAAATTAATTATTTGCGCAGAGTTATCATTATTGCGGCGAGTCTCACCACTTTAATTGCTTTATTTATTGGTTATTGGTTGGCTATGAGTTTTGCTCGACCGTTGCGGCAAATGACCATTATTGCAAACAACTATGCTCAAGGCCGCTACCAACTGCGTATTCCTAGCCACAGACGAGACGAGATTGGGGAATTAGCTCGTTCTCTTAATAAAATGGCTGATATATCAGCCCACCGCTTTAACATTATAAAGACTGAACGTGACCAACTGTCGACTATCCTTAAGAGCATGAATGAAGGGGTAATTACCGTGAACGACAAAGGCTTAATTACCCACGTTAATCGCGCCGCCTGTCGCATGTTACGCACCAGTGAGGAACGCTGTTTAGGTCAGTCTTTACAAGACATGGATGCATCCAACAACCTCAATCAAGCTTTAATACAGTGCCAACAAGAGCAAGCCAGTGTAGAAAAGTCAATTCAACTCGACGGCTATACCTTCGCTCGACATTATCGCCTGCATGTCACCTTGTTAAAACACTCCGATCAAGCCGGCGCAATACTGGTACTGCAAGACACCACAGATTTTCAACGCATGGACAAGATGCGTGCTGACTTTGTGGCCAACGCTTCGCATGAGTTGAAAACACCTATTACTGCCATCCGTGGTTTCGCTGAGACATTAATAGAGGATGAGGCGATAGAACGCCAAATTCAACAACGCTTTATTCGCAAGATTCACGGTCAGTCTATTCGCTTATCAGATTTAGTGTCAGACTTGTTGGCCTTGTCTCGATTAGAAAGCAACGATGAGGCTTTTAATACCCAGGTTGACCTTCAGCAAATAGTTCAAAGGGTGTGTGCTAATTTACAAGCCGTGGCACAAAGCCATCAAGTTATGTTGGATCTTGATACTAAAGGGCAACCGATCATGTTACTCGGTGATGAAAATGCCCTCGGTCAAATGGTAACTAACCTTATTGACAATGCCATTAAATACACACCTGCCATGGGTCACGTTCATGTGGTCATTAAGGTCGATGCAAGTACAACCTTACTGTCGATAAAAGATGATGGAATTGGCATTGACGAAGCTAATCAAGAACGCATTTTTGAGCGTTTTTATCGGGTCGACAAGGCGCGTTCACAATCACTTGGGGGCACCGGACTTGGGCTTGCCATTGTTAAACACATCGTGCAAAGTCATAAAGGTAGTTTGCAGTTAAAAAGCAAGTTAAATCAAGGGTCTACATTCTCGGTTAAAATTCCACTTGCGTCAGATGTTAATTAATCCTGAATAAAGCATAAATCTTTATATAGTCTTAACAAAGCATGCCTATAATGCGCTCACATTAGGCTTAGTTATCAATTGAAAAGGCAGTTCACATGGCAAATCCCATTCTGAGTTTGTTTGGTCATTCACCGATTAAACCCCTACAAAACCACATGCAAACAGTGTTGCAGTGCGTCGAACTTTTAGTTCCTTTTTTTCAAGCAGTCATCAAAGAAGACTGGGATGCTGTTGAGAAGACCTATAACGCCATTGCAAAATTTGAGAGCCATGCCGATGATCAGAAACAAGATATTCGCCTGCATTTGCCAAAAAGTTTATTCATGCCGATCAACCGCTCAGACCTGATTCAACTTCTCAGCAAACAAGATAAAATTTGTAACACTGCCAAAGATATTGCCGGCCTTATGCTGGGTCGAAAACAAATCGTACCTAAAAAAATTGCCGTAGACATGGCCGCCTATGTAAAGTCTGCAGTGGCCGTCGCAATAGAGGCTAAAGTCGTTATTGATGAACTTGATGAATTAATCGGCTCAGGTTTTGGTGGTCGTGAGATTGATCGTATCAATCGCTGTATTACCAAGTTAGAAAAAGCAGAAGACAAAAATGATAAACGACAGATTTTGCTGCGTTCGAAACTGCATGAAATTGAAACCAGTTTTCCCCCTGTAGACGCCATGTTTATGTATAAAACGATCGAAGCCATTGGTCACCTTGCTGACCATGCACAAAGTGCTGGAGAACAAATCCAAGTCATTATTGCTCGCTAAATTATTACTTAGAGTTTAACCCAAACACACTTCAAATAGCTTCGAGAATACACCATGGAAGTTTTAAACGAATACGGACAGATTTTACTTATATTAGCCATTATATTTGGCGTTTTTATGGCCTGGGGCGTCGGCGCCAATGATGTGGCTAACGCTATGGGAACCTCTGTAGGTTCCGGAGCCATCACCTTAAAACAAGCCATTATTATAGCCATGATCTTTGAATTTGCAGGTGCATATTTGGCAGGTGGTGAAGTCACAGCGACTATCCGAAAAGGCATTATTGATCCACTCACTTTGCAAGGTACGCCGGAGTATTTAGTGTATGGCATGCTTTCAGCTCTGCTGGCTGCTGGCACTTGGCTTTTGATCGCATCTATCGTAGGTTGGCCCGTCTCTACAACTCACTCAATTGTTGGTGCCATCGTTGGGTTTGCCGCAGTTGCTATTTCTGTAGATGCTGTTAACTGGAGTAAAGTCAGCACCATAGCCGCAAGTTGGGTTGTTTCTCCTGTGTTAGCGGGCACCGTTTCCTATATGTTGTTTAAGAGTGTTCAACGATTAATTTTAGATACTGAACACCCTTTTGAAAATGCCAAAAAATATGTACCCTTTTACATGTTTATAGTCGGCTTTATGATCACCATGGTGACCTTAATCAAAGGCTTAAAACATGTATTTAAAGACATTGGATTTAGCTTAAACTACTTTGAAATGTGCTTAGTTGCAGCTGCTGCTGGTCTACTTGTTGCTCTTGTTGGCGGTGCAATGTTAACTCGCGTCAAACGTAACCAAGCGATTGAATCAGAAGACCGCTTTGCTAACGTGGAAAAAGTGTTTGCAGTGTTAATGGTCTTTACCGCATGTGCTATGGCCTTTGCCCACGGTTCTAATGACGTCGCCAACGCCGTGGGACCGATGGCAGCAGCCATCGCTACCATCAAATCTGGTGCTGTAACCGCCAAATCTAGTATGCCCGCATGGATACTTTTAGTAGGTGGTGTGGGCATTGTTGTTGGTTTGGTTACTTATGGGTATAAGGTTATGGCAACGATCGGCACCAAAATTACAGAGTTAACTCCTAGCAGAGGCTTTGCAGCCACCCTAGGTGCTTCTGCAACCGTGGTTCTTGCCTCTGGTATTGGTTTACCCATATCAACCACGCACACCTTAGTGGGAGCTGTATTAGGTGTAGGCTTAGCCCGTGGCTTAGCAGCGATCAATCTGCGCATTGTCGCCACCATCTTTACCTCATGGGTGATCACGCTGCCTGCAGGTGCGATCCTATCTATCATCTTTTTCTACATCTTTAAGGCTATTTTTTCCTAACCAAAGACTCTAAATATTTTCTAAAGCGTCATCAACAAAGCCTATGCACGAACATGTGATTTAGGCTTTTTTTATGCGCATTCAATATGCAGCGTCTTAACTGTTTGGATATATGGATGTATGGTTTTTTGTTGAGTACACGTGTCTTAAATCATTGCTAAAATAGTTAAAAAAGGTGGCCTTTTTTACCCTTAATTCATCGGCTAATACTTCGTTTTTAGTTGAGAATTACTGTATTTAGTCTGGTTTGAACCTCATATTAATCTCATTTTCATCTTTTTTAATCCGTTTTTTATGAGTTATAGACGTTTTGACCAAGTTTTTAGACTATTTTTCTGCCTCTTATGAATTTTTATTAAATAAAGAACAGTCTTCTCTAACTAATTTACGCACAACTTAAGCAGGTTTTATCAGCTTAACCTTTGATACTAACGGCCAGACTCACTCCACTAAACCCTGCTAATCTCATGACAAAATCAAAGACGTACTTAGCATAGAATACCTTTATTCAAGTTATCCACACTATCCACAAGTGTATTCACAATGATGTTGTCTGTAACATCAAAAAATAAATATTTATCAATTAGAGCACCTAAAATATGTGTAAAAGTTGGGAGCCTATGCATCACTAAGATGTGTATAACTTCCTCTTGTGTATAACCCCATTAGTTATACACAGCACCTAATCAACTTTTTAGACTTAGACTCAGTATTAGTTAACAGCCTTATCATCATTTTAGTTGTTTGTTTTTATTAGTTTTTTTTTAGTTATACATAAAATATGGTCTGCTTAATAATAACAGTAATAACAATATAAAATATATAAATTCTTTAAAGAATAAATAACTAATCTTTATCCTATTCAAGCTAAATTATTGAACATGTATTCAGCCCTTAAAAAAGTTATACTAACGAACTAAACCTAGGAATAAATTTCGAAAGGAAAAACTCGTGGACTTTCCCTCACGTTTTGATGTCATTATTGTTGGAGGAGGTCATGCTGGCACAGAAGCTGCTTTGGCAAGCGCTCGCATAGGCGCAAAGACACTACTTTTGACACATAACATGGATACTCTAGGCCAAATGTCTTGTAACCCTGCTATTGGCGGCATTGGCAAGAGTCACCTAGTGCGGGAAATCGACGCTTTTGATGGAGCAATGGCACGAGCCACAGATTTAGCTGGTATACAATTTCGAGTGTTAAATTCTCGCAAAGGCCCAGCCGTTAGAGCTACTCGAGCCCAAACTGACCGTGGTTTATATCGCAATGCCATTCGGCAAACACTTGAGCATCAACCTAACTTGTCTATATTTCAACAATCAGTTGATGATTTAATTATTGAGCAAGACCAGGTGATCGGTGCTCAAACTAATATGGGTTTAAAGTTTTTTGCTCAACAGGTAGTGATGACCACTGGTACTTTTTTAGGTGGCATTATCCATATCGGTATGCAGCAAAGCCAAGGGGGAAGGGCCGGTGATCCACCAGCTAATGCGTTAGCCCAAAGATTGAGAGAAAGGCCTTTTCATATCGAACGGTTAAAAACTGGCACACCACCTCGAATAGATCGTCGAACTGTTGATTTTAGTGTGATGCAAGAACAACCTGGAGACAATCCAACACCGGTTATGTCTATGCTTGGTAAATTAGCTGACCATCCACGTCAGGTGCCTTGTCATATTACTCACACCAACGTCAATACTCATAATATGATTCGCGATAGCTTAGATCGGTCGCCCTTGTATGCCGGTGTAATTGAGGGTGTAGGGCCACGCTACTGTCCATCAATTGAAGATAAAATAATGCGCTTTGCTGACAAAAATAGTCATCAAATATTCGTTGAACCAGAGGGTCTTCAAAGCATAGAGCTATACCCCAATGGAATTTCTACTAGTTTGCCGTTCGATGTACAACTGAGTTTTGTGCAATCCATCGTGGGCTTTGAAAATGCACATATTGTTCGACCGGGTTATGCCATAGAGTATGATTTTTTCAATCCTCAGGATTTATTTCCCACACTAGAAACTAAACTGGTTAGCGGGTTGTATTTTGCGGGCCAAATTAATGGCACCACAGGCTATGAAGAAGCAGGTGCTCAAGGTCTGTTAGCGGGCACCAACGCTGCCCTAAAAGCCTTAGATAAAGAACCTTGGACAGCTCGTCGTGATCAAGCTTACCTTGGGGTTATGGTCGATGATTTAGTTACTAATGGGACTCAAGAGCCTTACCGAATGTTTACTAGTCGCGCAGAATATCGGCTATTACTAAGAGAAGATAATGCCGATCAGCGTTTAACTGAAATTGGTTATAAGCTGGGTTTAGTGGGTGAGAAACGATGGCGTGCATTTAATGAAAAGTGCGAAGCTATAGAGCAACGTAAACATTTAATGAGACAAACTAAGGTCACTCTAAATAATGACATCGGACAAAAACTAGAAACCCTACTAACCCAACCATTAACCAAAAGTAGCAATTTATTAGATATTCTCAAACGACCTGAGTTAGATTATCAAAAACTACATCAAGCCGCTGAACTTCCCGACATAGATCCTACTGTAGGTGAGCAGATAGAAATTGATATTAAATATGCGGGTTATATAGATCGCCAAAAAGACGATGTTGAACGATTAAAACGTAATGAAGCGACTGTTATTCCAACTGACTTCAATTACCAAGCTATTCATGGATTATCTAATGAAGCCACGGCCAAACTTGAACAAATTCGCCCAATTAGTTTAGGCATGGCGAGCCGAATTCAAGGAGTAACACCAGCTGCTCTTTCTTTGTTATTGATCTATCTGAAAAAACACAAGATGAAATCTAAAGTTGACTTGGCATCGTAACAATGATGTTAACGCAATCTGCTATAAACCAAAAAGAAGCGCAAATACAATGGCGAGAATTAATTAAAACAGGTAGTCGTGCCCTTACTATTGAACTTACAGCACAACAGCTTGATTTACTGGTCAGTTATATAGAACAACTATCGAAATGGAATAAAGCTTATAATTTGACCGCTGTACGCGATCCCTTAGACATGATTAAACTGCATATATTCGATAGTCTAGCCATTATTCGATGTTTAGCTAAACTCAATGGCAATCGTTTTATTGACATTGGTACTGGCGCTGGGCTACCTGGTATGGTGTTAGCGATTGTGTGGCCACAAAAGATCGTTCATTTACTTGATACCAATGGCAAAAAGACTCGTTTTCTCACTCATTTTAAGCACCTACATCAACTCAACAACGTAGAAATCATCAATCAGCGCTGCGAAAATTATTTACCAGAACTTGGTTATGATGTGATCCTTTCGCGCGCCTTTGCTACCATTAAGGATATGTTAAATGGCTGCCAACAATTGGTGACATTAGATGGTTTTTTTGTGGCAATGAAGGGCATCTACCCAGCTGCAGAGTTAGACGCTATGCCCGCCAACTATTGCCTGCTAGACTGTGACGTCCTGCAGGTACCCGGCGTAGATGCTGAACGCCACCTGATAACTATCCAAAAGCAACCCACGTAGGTCACTTGTGAGCAAAGTCATAGCGATAACTAATCAAAAAGGCGGGGTAGGTAAAACGACCACTTGTGTTAATCTAGCTGCGTCTCTAGTGGCCACCAAGCGTAGAGTATTAGTCATCGATTTAGACCCACAGGGTAATACCACCATGGGCAGTGGTATCGATAAAAATACATTAAGTCATTCGGTTCTCGATGTACTCACGCAAAAAGTAGATGTTAATCAAGTAATACAGATAAGCACACCTGCTGGTTATGATCTACTGCCATCGAATGGTGATTTAACTGCTGCGGAAGTTGAACTAATTCAGGTTCAGAAAAAAGAAGCGCGCTTGCGCTTGGCCTTAACTCAATTACAAAGCCGATATGATTTTGTGTTAATTGACTGCCCACCATCTCTAAATATGTTAACCGTTAACGCCCTGGCTTGCGCAAATAGCGTTTTAGTGCCAATGCAATGTGAATATTATGCCCTAGAAGGTATTAGTGCTTTACTTAACACGGTCAAGTTTATTAAAAATAGCCTTAACCCAGAGTTAGTGATAGAAGGAATATTACGAACCATGTACGACCCTCGGAATAGCTTGACTAATGATGTATCACATCAGTTAATCAACCACTTTGGTGATTTAGTCTACCGAACTGTCATTCCACGCAATGTGCGTTTAGCCGAAGCCCCGAGTCACGGACTTCCAGCACTATTGTATGATAAGCATTCTCGAGGTGCTGTGGCTTATCTGGCCTTAGCTAGTGAATTTATTCGTCAACAAGAAAAAAAATAGAGCTGTATTATGGTTAAAAAACGTGGCCTAAATCGAGGTTTAGAAGCTTTGCTGCAAGGTTCTGGTAGTCTTGATGTTGACTTAACACAAGACCAACCCAGCGGCAAAGATGGTTTACAAGAATTACCGGTGGAGTGGATTCAACGTGGTGTTTATCAGCCCCGCAGAGACATAGAACCAGAGGCGTTAGATGAATTAGCGGCCTCAATCCGTGTTCATGGCATCATGCAACCCATCGTGGTGCGCAGTGTGGGTGTAGATCGCTACGAAATTATTGCAGGTGAACGCCGCTGGCGGGCTGCTCAGTTGGCTCAACTAGACAGCATACCCGCGCTAATTAAAGAAGTGCCTGACGAAGCAGCCATAGCTATGGCGCTGATAGAAAATATACAACGTGAAGACCTTAACTCCATTGAAGAAGCGTTTGCCTTACAACGTTTGCAGCAAGAGTTTGAACTCACCCAACAAGAGGTTGCTGATGCGGTTGGCAAGTCTCGTAGTGCCATTGCTAATTTATTGCGTTTACTGCAACTTACAGAACCTGTAAGACTCATGCTAGAGCGGGGAGACTTAGAGATGGGTCATGCCCGAAGTTTGTTAGTGCTAGAAAATGAAAAACAATTAACTTCAGCGCGTGAAGTCGTGGCTAAAGGCCTGTCTGTTCGTCAAACGGAAGAGTTGGTTAGAAAAGCCCAACAAACACCAAAAGACGTGGCTATCCCCGCCATTGATGCCGACATTAACCGTCTGCAAAATCGTCTGTCCGATACCATCGGCGCTGTGGTTAATATTAAGCAATCAACCAAAGGCAAAGGTAAACTAACCATTAGTTATTCGTCTTTAGACCAACTTGACGGCATCATCGCTAGACTCGATGCCTAGTCGAAGGTGTTTTAACCAAATTAGGAATACCAGTAAATCACTTTTTAAACATGAAATTTGTTGAGATTTACGCGCAAACTCCCTATAATCTGCGGCGCTGTGGTGATTGTTGCCGCAGAGAGTCTAGTTTAGACCAACAAACAACGGATTTTGTAAGCACTTATGGCGCTCAATAAAGCCCCCCTTTGGTTGCAAAAGACATTAACCTATCAGGCTCTTTTAATAGCCTTGATTGGAGTTGGTTTATCTATAACAGACTGGATTATGGGAATGTCTGTAATTCTTGGTGGTGCCATTTATAGCCTACCTGCCTATTGGGCTGTTAAACGAGAATTTTCCCGGGGTAACAAGCGGGGCTCGAGTCTACAGAAGGCTGATGTAGGGGACACTTTGGCGCAAATGTATGGTAATGAAGTGCTTAAAATAACCTTTACGGTTATCTTATTCTGTTTAGTGTTTGGCTTTGTTAAACCATTAAACCCATTAGCCTTACTCATTGCCTTTATTGGTTCTCATCTGCTTGCAGCAGTGTTACCAGTAGTTATAGATAAACAAACTTCTACGAAAAAAAAGTGAGATAAAGCATGGCTAGTGGCATGACGTCCTCTGAGTATATCGCTCATCACCTAACTAATTTAACCTATGGCAAGCATCCAGTGAACGGCTGGAGCTTCGCACAGAGTGGCCAAGAAGTCGTTGATATGGGTTTTATGTCCATTAACGTTGATTCTATGGTTTGGTCTGTGGGCCTTGGTGCATTTTTTATCTGGCTATTTAGCCGAGTGGCTAAGACGGCCACTACGGGGGTACCCGGTGGAGTGCAAAATTTCATTGAAATGATCATTGAGTTTGTGGACGACAGCGTTAAAAGTATGTTTCACCACAAAAGTGCCCTCATTGCCCCTATGGCATTAACCATTTTTGTGTGGGTATTCTTGATGAATCTCATGGACTTGGTGCCAGTGGATTGGATCCCACATCTGGCTGCGGTGGTGGGCATACCCTTTATGAAGATCGTCCCTTCCACAGACCTCAACGTCACCATGGGTATTTCTTTCTCCATCTTTTTTCTTATTGTCTTTTATTCAATTAAGCAAAAAGGCATTGGAGGCTTTATGGCCGAATTAAGCTTGCAGCCACTAGGCAAGTGGGCCCTACCCTTTAACCTTCTACTTGAAGTCGTGGGCTTGATTGCGAAACCTATTTCTTTGGCGCTGCGTTTGTTCGGCAATATGTACGCTGGTGAAATGATCTTTATTCTGATTGCGCTACTGCCCTTTTGGGCTCAATGGCTATTATCGGTGCCGTGGGCCTTGTTCCACATCCTAATCATCACATTGCAGGCATTCATCTTTATGGTGCTGACCATTGTGTATTTGGCGATGGCTCACGACCATCATTAATCATTACCTTTTTACTTTAAACTACTAATCTCACTTAACTGGAGAAACACAATGGAAATGGAATTAGAAATAGCAAAGATTGCTGCTAGTGCCTCACTATATTTTGCTGGTGCTTTTATCCTCGGCATGTCTGCGCTTGCAGCGGCTGTTGGTATCGGTGTATTGGGAGGTAAGTTCTTGGAAGGCGCTGCGCGTCAGCCAGAATTGATTCCACTACTGCGCACACAGTTTTTCATCATTATGGGTTTGACTGATGCGGTGCCTATGATTGGTGTTGGTATCAGCCTCTACATCATGTTTGCGGTTGCCTAAAGTCATCTTTAACCAACCCATACGGATGGAGGTCTAGCCATGAATATGAACATGACAATTTTGGGCCAGATGATTTCTTTTGCCATCTTCGTGTACTTGTGCATGAAGTTTGTTTGGCCACCGCTCACTGCGGCTTTGGCAGAACGTCAAAAGAAGATCGCTGAAGGTTTAGATGCAGCTGATAAAGCTGCACGCGAACTAGCTGATGCTCAACAGTCTGTGGAAGCAGCTCTGCAAGAAAGCAAAGCGCAAGCCGCTGTTCTTATAGAGCAAGCTAATAAACGCGCCAGCCAGATCGTTGATGAAGCTAAAGAAACAGCTCAAGCTGAGGGTGACCGTATTAAAGCGGCAGCAGCAGCCGATGTTGAACAGGAAATTAACCGTGCCAAAGAAGCGCTTCGCGCTCAAGTTGCAACTCTTGTGGTTGCTGGTGCAGAAAAAATCCTAGGCGCATCAATAGATGTAAACAACCATAGAGAGCTTGTCAATAAGTTGGCAGCCGAACTGTAAGATAAAGAGAGGTTAACAATGGCTGAATCCATTACTGTTGCCCGTCCTTACACCAAGGCCGCTTTCGAAACGGCATTGGCCCAGGGCGACTTGGGAAGCTGGTCGGAATTTTTGAACTTAGCTGCAACTGTGGTTGCGGAACCTAGTTTAGCCCACGTTTTGGATAATCCTGAACTGACGGCCACACAAAAAGCCCAGCTAGTGATTGATGTAGTTCACACCAGTCACCCATTATCTCAGCAAGCACAGAATTTTGTGAATTTGTTGGCCGAAAACAAGCGCTTGTCATTGCTGCCTGATGTTTCTGCTCTATATGAAACTTTAAAGGCTAACCAAGAGCAGTCGGTAGATGTTTCTATCGTCAGTGCTTTTGAGTTAGGCAATGAGCAACAAGACAAACTGACTCAAGCATTAAACGCTATGTTGTCGCGGGAAATTAATATTACCAGTACTGCCGATGCTTCATTGATTGGTGGTGTTATCGTCTATGCGGGCGACCTAGTAATTGATGGCTCCGTTAAAGGCAAATTAAGCAAACTGGCTGAGGCCGTTAATGCCTGAGTGTGAGGAATAAAGCATGCAACAACTAAATCCTTCAGAGATCAGTGAAATTATCAAGCAGCGCATTGAGCAGCTTGATGTTTCATCTGAAGCCCAAAATGAGGGCACAATTGTTAGCGTAGCTGATGGTATCGTACTGATCCACGGCTTAGCTGACGCAATGTACGGGGAAATGATTGAGTTCCCTGGTGGTATTTATGGCATGGCCATGAACCTAGAGCGCGACTCTGTTGGCGCTGTAGTGTTAGGTGACTATGAAGAGTTGGTCGAAGGCCAAACTGCTCGCTGTACTGGTCGTATTTTAGAAGTGCCAGTAGGGCCTGAACTATTAGGGCGTGTGGTAGATGCCTTAGGCAACGCGATCGACGGTAAAGGCCCAATCAACGCCAGTTTAACTGATGCTGTTGAAAAGGTAGCGCCAGGCGTGATTGAGCGTAAGTCTGTTGACCAGCCAGTGCAAACTGGCCTAAAAGCGATTGACGCCATGGTGCCTGTAGGTCGGGGCCAACGTGAATTAATCATTGGTGATCGCCAGACGGGTAAGTCTGCTATCGCCATCGATGCAATCATCAACCAAAAACATACAGGTGTTAAGTGTGTTTACGTCGCTATTGGCCAGAAGCAATCTACCATTGCCAACGTGGTACGTAAATTGGAAGAACATGGCGCCATGGCTCATACCATCGTCGTTAATGCGGGTGCCGCTGATTCGGCTGCCTTGCAGTTCCTATCACCGTACGCTGGTTGTACCATGGGTGAATATTTCCGCGATCGCGGTGAAGATGCATTGATCGTATTTGATGACTTAACCAAGCAAGCTTGGGCATATCGCCAAATCTCTTTATTACTTCGTCGTCCTCCGGGTCGTGAAGCTTATCCTGGTGATGTATTTTATTTACACTCACGTTTACTAGAACGTGCATCTCGAGTGAATGCTGAGTACGTAGAAGAGTTCACCAAAGGTGAAGTAAAAGGTAAAACTGGTTCGTTAACGGCCCTGCCTATTATTGAAACCCAAGGTGGTGACGTGTCAGCCTTTGTGCCAACTAACGTAATCTCCATTACAGACGGCCAGATTTTCTTAGAAACTGACTTGTTTAACGCTGGAGTCCGGCCCGCAATTAACGCAGGTTTATCGGTTTCTCGTGTAGGTGGTGCAGCACAAACTAAGATCATCAAGAAGTTAGGTGGTGGTATACGTTTGGCTTTAGCCCAGTACCGCGAGTTGGCTGCTTTCTCTCAGTTTGCTTCCGACTTGGATGACGCAACACGCGCACAGTTGGAACATGGTCAAAGTGTGACCGAACTAATGAAGCAGCACCAGTATTCACCACTGAGTGTAGCCGACATGGCAATCAGTCTTTTTGCAGCTAACGAAGGTTTCCTTTCAGACGTCGATCTTCATAAAGTTGGTGACTTCGAAACGGCTCTAATGTCTTACATGAACAGCGAGCATACCGCCGTGATGACCCAGGTTAACGAATCTGGCAACTTCAACGACGAAATAGCCGCCAACTTTAAGTCTGCCCTAGAGCAGTTTAAGGCAACTCAAACCTGGTAGTGGCTTCGGGCCTCATATTTTTGAGGCCTTGCTACTAACCAAGTTAGTTAAAAGATAGGTAAGCATATGGCAGTCGGAAAAGAAATAAAGACCCAGATTGCGAGTATTAAGGGAACGCAAAAAATCACTAGTGCCATGGAAATGGTGGCGGCGAGTAAAATGCGTAAAGCACAAGATCGCATGAATCAGAGTCGTCCTTACGCAGATAAAATGCTTGAAGTCATCGCTCACCTTGCGCGGTCTAACCCTGAATATAAGCATCTGTATCTGCAGCAGCGAGAGCTTAAGCGGGTGGGTTACATAGTGGTTTCTTCCGATCGTGGTCTGTGTGGTGGCTTAAACATTAACGTGTTTAAGAAAACTGTACAGAGCATGGCTGAACATGATCAAAATGGCGTTGAAATAGACATCTGTGCCATTGGTTCTAAATCAGCAACCTTCTTTAATAACTACGGCGGTAACGTCGTCTCAAGTAAGTCCCAACTCGGTGAAAAGGCAGAAGTTGCTGAACTCATTGGTGCGGTTAAGATCATGCTTGATAGTTATGATGAAGGACGGTTGGACGCGGTGTATGTGGTATACAACAACTTTGTTAATACCATGACCCAGCAACCCAACGTAGTACAACTTCTGCCGTTGCTGGCAGACCCGAATGATGACGGCATGAGCCACCATTGGGACTACTTATACGAACCAGATGCCCGTGAACTACTCACTGGCCTTTTGACCCGTTATGTAGAATCTTTAGTGTATCAAGCTGTAGTAGAAAATAACGCTTGTGAGCAGGCCGCGCGGATGATCGCTATGAAAAGCGCCACCGATAACGCGGGTGATCTGATTGATGACCTTCAGATGATATACAACAAGGCCCGTCAATCTGCAATTACTCAGGAAATTTCTGAGATTGTGAGTGGCGCGGCAGCCGTTTAACCTGAGTAATAAGCATTAGTTTTCGATAGAGGATAAAATTATGAGTAGTGGACGTATCGTACAGATTATCGGTGCTGTAATCGACGTGGAATTTCCACGTGATTCTGTGCCAAAAGTATATGACGCACTAACTGTAGACACTAAGGGAACCACCTTAGAAGTTCAGCAGCAGTTAGGTGACGGCGTAGTACGCACTATCGCCATGGGCCAGACCGAAGGTCTAAGCCGTGGTTTAGATGTATCTAACACTGGTGGCGCCATTAAAGTGCCTGTTGGAACAGCCACCCTTGGTCGCATCATGGACGTATTGGGTAACCCCATCGACCAGTGCGGCCCTATTGGTGAAGAAACCCGTATGCCAATTCATCGTAAAGCTCCATCTTACGCCGAGCAGTCAGCCAGTAATGAACTGCTAGAGACTGGCATCAAAGTAATCGACTTAGTTTGTCCTTTCGCCAAAGGCGGTAAGGTTGGACTATTCGGTGGTGCTGGTGTAGGCAAGACTGTAAACATGATGGAGCTTATTCGTAACATCGCCATTGAGCACAGTGGTTATTCTGTGTTTGCAGGCGTAGGTGAGCGGACCCGTGAAGGTAACGATTTCTACTATGAGATGAAAGAGTCCAACGTTTTGGACAAAGTATCTCTAGTCTACGGCCAGATGAATGAGCCTCCAGGAAACCGTCTACGTGTGGCACTAACTGGCCTAACTATGGCTGAACAGTTCCGTGACGAAGGTCGTGATGTATTGTTGTTTGTTGACAACATATACCGTTACACCCTAGCAGGAACTGAAGTGTCTGCACTACTAGGCCGTATGCCATCTGCTGTAGGTTACCAGCCTACGCTTGCATCAGAAATGGGTGTTTTGCAGGAGCGTATTACCTCGACTAAGACCGGTTCAATCACCTCGATCCAAGCGGTATACGTACCTGCAGACGACTTAACTGATCCATCGCCAGCAACCACATTCTCTCACCTAGATGCGACTGTTGTGCTGTCTCGTCAAATTGCAGAATTGGGTATCTACCCAGCCATCGATCCACTTGACTCTAGCTCACGCCAATTAGACCCATTAGTTATTGGCCAAGAGCATTATGACGTGGCTCGTGGTGTGCAGGGTATTCTTCAACGCTACAAAGAGTTGAAGGACATTATTGCCATCTTGGGTATGGATGAATTATCTGATGAAGACAAGCAAGCGGTAACGCGAGCGCGTAAGATTCAGCGTTTCTTGTCACAGCCTTTCTTCGTAGCTGAAGTCTTTACTGGAGCTTCCGGTAAATATGTATCACTAAAGGACACAATTGCTGCCTTTAAGGGTATTTTGGCTGGTGAATACGACGATCTTCCAGAGCAAGCCTTTTACATGGTTGGCGGTATTGAAGAAGTAGTCGAGAAAGCCAAGAGCATGTAATTGTATGGGCTTAGATCTATTGGCTATGGCCAATAGGGTAAGTCCTGCTTAAGAGGATAATCATATGGCTACCAGTGTAGATTGCGACATCGTTAGTGCAGAAGAATCCATCTTTGAAGGTAAGGTAGAGTTTATCTCACTTACAGGTACGTTGGGCGAGCTGGGTATTTATCCGGGCCACACACCACTCCTGAGTGAAGTCAAACCCGGTCCTGTGCGCTTGCGCATGGAATCTGGTGAAGAAGACATATTTTACGTTTCTGGTGGTTTCTTAGAGGTTCAGCCCCACAAGGTTATCTTGATGGCGGACACCGCACTCCGCGCAGCTGATCTAAATGAAGCTGCTGCAGAAGAAGCCAGTCGTCAGGCCGAACAGGCCATGGCAGATAGAAGTTCAGAATTTGAATATTCACGCGCAGCTGGCCAGTTAGCTGAAGCTGCAGCTCAACTTCGTACGTTACGTCAGATTCGTCAAAAATTGGGTAAGTAATTGCCTCTAATGACGAGTCTAAAAAAGCAGCTAAGGCTGCTTTTTTTATGCCTTAAACATTATCAAAGCGCGCCAGCTGTTTATGAATGGATACAAGGGGCGAGCAAGCGCGTTATAATACCATTGTAAAGAACTCAGCCCTAAAAAATCCAAGCTGATACCCTTAAAAATTATAACACTAGGTCGTTGGGTGGATTCCATTGTGGACATTAAGCATAATTAAGCAAAACTTGATGAACTTTAGTCTCTTTTAGCGTCTAACTTAAAGACTCCCAATTACTAACATCTAGCAAGGACTGTTAATGTCGTTAGAAGTGATCATTCTCGCCGCAGGCCAAGGCACACGTATGCGCTCTGAAAAGCCTAAAGTGCTGCACCCGTTAGCTGGTAAGCCGATGTTGGTGCACACCATTGAACAAGCTCAAAGACTTCAGCCTGGCCAAACACATATTGTTGTTGGGCACCAAGCCCACCAAGTAGAAGCTGTTGTTGCTTCCTTGGGTGTCAAGTGTGTCTTACAAGCAGAGCAATTAGGCACGGGTCACGCTGTGGCTCAAGCCATGCCGGCCGTTGATAGTGACGCCATCGTCTTGGTCTTATATGGCGACGTGCCTTTAGTTCCGGCAGCGCTTATGCAAAAACTGACCGAGCAAGCAGGGCAAGGGAAGCTTGCACTGCTAACGGTGAACCTTAATGATGCGAGTGGATACGGTCGCATTGTGCGCCAAGGTCCTGATAACAGCGGCCCTATTCAGGCTATTATTGAACACAAAGACGCGACCCCCGAGCAATTGCAAATCAAAGAAATTAACACGGGGATTTTGGCAGTTAAAGCCAGTTACCTTAACGCCTGGTTACCTCGTATTGAAAGTAATAATGCACAGGGTGAAATATACCTCACTGACGTTGTTGCTATGGCTGTGGATGATGGTATTGCCATTGGTTACTTGCAACCAGATTTTCCACAACAGACCCAAGGCGTTAATGACCGCATGCAGTTAGCAGCACTAGAGCGCTGGCACCAGCAGCAACAAGCCCATCAACTGTTAAGTGATGGGGTACAATTAGCTGACCCAAGTCGGTTTGATTTAAGAGGTGAGCTCAAAGCGGGCACCGATATTTATATCGACATCAACGTTATTATCGAAGGTCAAGTACACCTTGGCAATGGTGTTCATGTTGGCCCAAACTGCCATATTAAAGATGCTCATATTGGTGCTGGCACACAGATCTTAGCCAATAGCGTTATTGATCAGGCACAAATTTCTGCAAACTGTAGCATTGGCCCTTTTGCACGTTTGCGCCCAGGCACCATCTTGCATGAAAATGCCAAAGTAGGTAACTTTGTTGAAACGAAAAAAACCACTTTAGGCAGCGGTTCCAAAGCCAATCACTTTACTTATTTAGGTGATACCGAGGTGGGTGAACATGTCAATATAGGTGCTGGCACCATTACCTGTAACTTTGACGGAGTTAATAAGTTCAAAACTCACATTGCGGATGGCGCTTTCATTGGCTCAAATAGTTCCATCGTAGCCCCTGTCAGCATTGGGGCAGGGGCAACTATTGCAGCTGGATCCACCATTACTAAAGACGTCGCTAATGACAACCTCGCCATTGCTCGGGGTAAACAACGCAACATAGCCCCTTGGGTCAAACCCGTAAAACTATAATCAAGGAAGAGTATTATGTGTGGAATAGTGGGTGCCATTGCACAGCGAAATATCAGTAGTATTTTAGTAGAAGGCCTCAAGCGTCTAGAATACCGTGGCTATGATTCCTCAGGCGTGGCTATTTTAAATGAGCAGGGCTTGCAGCGCACCCGCCGTGTTGGAAAAGTGGCGAGTTTAGATGCAGCCCTAACTGCACAACCCTTAGACGGTAGCTTAGGCATTGCTCACACCCGCTGGGCAACCCATGGTGTTCCCAATGAAACTAATGCCCACCCCCATTGGTCTCACAGCAGTTTAGCTGTGGTTCACAACGGTATTATTGATAACTTTGAACCCATCAAAGCTGATCTTATCGCTACAGGTTATGGGTTTGAGAGTGACACTGACACCGAAGTCATTGCCCATTTAATTCATCGAAATCGTCAGCAGGGCATGTCACTTACAGCAGCTGTGCGGGATGCGGCCAGTCGGTGTGAAGGTGCGTATGCTTTAGGCGTGGTCGATGAAACCCAACCAGACTTACTTCTCGCCGCCCGCAAGGGTAGCCCATTAGTGATTGGTTTAGGCAGTGATGAAAACTACATCGCGTCAGACCAACTAGCCCTATTACAAGTGACTGATCAATTTATGTTTCTGGAAGACGGTGACATAGCAGAAATCAGCCGTAGCCAAGTCCTTGTCACTGATGCAAAAGGTGCCAAGGTTGTGCGCCCCAGTTATCGTTACGAACATGGTGATGAAAGTAGTGACAAAGGTGCCTATAAGCACTTTATGCTGAAAGAGATTAACGAGCAGCCCAAAGCCGTGGCGAATCTCATTGACCAGCAAATCATTGCGGGAAAATTACAGAATATCCTGAACGACGACGCCATTGAAGCCTTATCGAAGGCCAAAAACGTGCAGATTATTGCCTGTGGTACCAGTTACTTAGCTGGAATGGTGGCTAAATATTGGATCGAAAGCTTAGCAGGCCTTGCATGCCAAATTGAAGTTGCCAGTGAATACCGTTATCGTCAGGCTGTTGTTCCAGAGGACACTCTACTGATTACTTTATCTCAATCGGGTGAAACAGCTGATAGTTTGGCGGCACTGCGGCACATTGATAAAACTAAATTAGCAGCGAGTTTAGCTATTTGTAATGTTGCCTCTAGTAGTCTTGTGCGTGAATCAGATATGGTACTGTTAACTCAAGCAGGGCCCGAGATCAGCGTTGCATCCACCAAGGCATTCACCACCCAATTGATCACTTTACTGCACCTTACTTTGCTGCTTACTAAGCAGCGCTCAGGCATGGACATTGAACCCATCATTAAAGCCATGCAAACTCTGCCTGGCGTGTTGCAACAATGTTTACAAATGGACGCTAAAATTGAAACTGTGGCGCAACGCTTCGCTGATAAACATCACACCTTATTCCTTGGTCGGGGGAGCATGTACCCGATTGCTTCAGAAGGTGCCCTAAAGCTAAAGGAAATTTCTTACATCCACGCTGAAGCCTACCCAGCAGGAGAACTTAAGCACGGGCCACTCGCTCTTGTGGATGCCTACATGCCAGTGGTTGTGGTTGCACCTAAGGATGATATGCTCGACAAGCTAAAGGCCAATATGCAAGAAGTACGTGCCCGCGGAGGTGAGTTGTTTGTGTTTGCCGATGCGCATGCAAAAATGGCCGCCGATGAAGCCACTCATGTAATCGTTGTGCCTAAAGTACATGAGGTGCTAGCTCCCATTGTCTATGCCATTCCAATGCAGTTACTGTCTTATCATGTGGCTATAATCAAAGGTACCGATGTGGATCAACCGCGTAACTTAGCCAAGTCAGTGACCGTCGAGTAGTTTTGCTATACTTGCATTAATGCACAGGAATTTACTATTACACACAACTCAGTCACTATAGCTTTGCTAACTTGGCTCAAATTCCTCGCTCTAGTTTTACAAACAATAAGCTCTGCATATGTGGTGAACTGAAGGATTTAAATTGTGGATAAAGGTAACTCACTAGATTATTTAGTCTTGCCATCGACCCTGCTGCGTAGTTTTCTGTTTCTGTGCAGTTTAGTGTTGATGGTGCTCCTTGTTACCAAGACCATCGTTAATACCCAGCAAATTGATTTTAAACAGAACGCCCACTTGGCGGTTTATCACATTCAAGAGCAAATTGTGACCAATGATGTTGCACTTGCTGGCTTTAGCAGCCTGTTTGCCACTTTAGACCCTAACGCCCTCCAAAAAACACGGGATTTCACGCAATATATGCGTGCCGCTTACCCTCACATCTATATGTTTGAAGCGATGTTTAGAGTTGATGCGAGTCAAAAACTGAAACACGAAGAGGACATGCGTGCTCTTGGCTACCCAGACTATAAGGTCACTCCTTACGGGACAGAAAAGAAACTGATAAATCAACCCGATCAAGCCTTGACTGGCGTGCCCGCGCACTACCCTATTGTTTTTATTGACCCATTCTTTGCATCTCTTGAAGGACTTATGGGCTTTGATATGATGTCGGTTAGCAATATGCGTGAGACGCTACTGGCCTCCATTGCATCGGGTGTACCGGTTGCTTCTAAGACCTTCAACTTGCGAGAGGGTGGGCGCGGTTATGCCCTGATTAAGGTCCAAACATTGCCTGATACTGAAGCCATAATGGAGCAGCGTCATAATCAGGATTACCAACCGCCTTTAATGTTTTCAAGGGCAATTAAATCTTATTCAGGGGATGTCGCCACATTAATAATTATTCGGGCAGATACTATCGCGGCTTCCGTCGCCGATATTGTACCCGCAGCAAAGGTGCAGTTAATTGATGGCCCAGAAGGTCAGTTAGCTGCAGAATTTAATACTCCCCAAATTCTAGACTTACCGGTCATAAACATTGAAACCTTATTGTTTCGGGGCGACCTAGATGACTTGGCGCAGCCCTTTAAAGTTCTGCTTTCACAGCCTGCTGGCTTATACTCCCAACATATTAAATTAATCACATTATTAGTTTTGCTTATGTGCATTGCTTATGGGTTTTATTACCGCAGTTTACTGAGCAAATATAGATTACAACTGCAAAGAGATGCGGGTTTGTTAGAACTGAGTCAGCAGCATACAAAACTAGAAATGATGGTCGCTAAACGAACTGCAGAATTGCAACGACAAAGTGACGAGAATACCAACCTGGCGCAGCAGTTGATTCGAGTGCAGGAGGACCAAATTCATCATATTGCTAGAGAACTGCATGATGAGTTTGGCCAAACCTTGACTGCGATTAAGATCAACGCCCACATTTTGGAGCAGGCACAAACCACAGAGCTAGTGGGGACTTACGCCCAAGACATTACCTCTCAAGCCGATGCTTTGTATGCAACCATGCGTGATATGATTCAACGCTTAAGGCCAGAGGCCTTAGATGCGTTTGGTCTGAAGGCGGCTGTTGAGCAATGCATGATTGCCTTCCACTTAGATGAACAAAACATTGATTTAGCCCTGACCATTGATGATTCAGTCAACGACCTAGAAGAACTATATAGCATTGCCAGCTACCGTATTGTGCAAGAACTAGTCAATAATGCCGTTAAACATGCTCAGCTAAATTGGCTTAAAGTGCATTTAACTATAACTGACCAACACATGCACATAATGGTTGAGGATAATGGTGTGGGCTTTGATCCCATACAGAAAAAACTTGGGTTTGGGTTATCTGGTGTAGACGAACGTGCGCGTTCGTTAGGTGGAGTCGTTGATATAAATACTGCAATCGGCAAGGGCGTGAGGGTGTGCGTAAGCATGCCACTCTAGGCATGCTGAGTCATTGAACTATAGGGAGTTAAGACTTTGGACTTAGGAGCTAGATTAAAAACCATTCGTAAACGTTTAGGGCTGTCACAGCGCGAATTAGGCAAGCGTGCAGGAGTCACTAACAGCACCATTTCCATGATCGAAAAAAACACCGTAAGCCCATCCTTTAGCTCATTACTTAAGGTGCTTAAAGGTTTTCCTATGGGAGTGGAAGAGTTTTTTACCACCGATCTAGTGATGAGTAATCAGGTCGTTTTTAAGGCTGATGAACAGGCTGATATGAGTGCTCAAGGAGTCGCCATAAAGCTCATTGGCCACGGTGTGGCAGAGCGAAATATTTCTTTACTTAGCGAAACTTATCCGCCTGGAGCTGATACTGGTGCCGAGATGATTAAGTACGATGGAGAAGAAGCGGGTATTGTGGTGCAAGGCGAGATTGAACTGACAGTGGATCAGCAGGTTTATCATTTGGTCACTGGAGATGGTTATTTTTTTCGTACCCATCTGCCCCACCGCTTTCGCAATTTAGGTGATACAACTGCTAAGGTTGTGAGTGCCAACAATGGCAACCTATCCCAATAACAATGTACTCAAATGGGCTACAACATATCCCGCAAGCGATACCAAGTCATGGCTAACATGAGTGCGGGGGTTTTTAATAAAGTACCACCAGGGAAAGGTAGATGGCTAATCTCTTTAAATAAATCAAATCGCTCAGCTTGCCCTGCTACGGCTTCTGCTAACAGCTTACCGGCCAAGCCCGTGGCTGCAATGCCATGTCCTGAAAAGCCTTGTGCAAAGTATAAGTCTTGACCAACGCGGCCAAAGTGAGGGCCTCGATTCATAGTTATAGCCACATTACCACCCCATGAATAGGCCATTTTAACGTCAGCCAACTGTGGAAAAACACCCAACATACGCTGACGCATAGAGTGCATGAGGTTTGGTGGTGCTAAGGTAGAGTAGCTAACGCGACCGCCAAAAAGCATCCGATAGTCCGCTGATAAGCGAAAGTAATCTAATACAAAATTAACGTCAGCAATGGCCATATTATTATTGATCAGGGCTTTGGCTCGCGCTTCCCCCAGGGGTTCTGTGGCACCGATGTAAGTGCCAACTGGCATTATTTTATTGCTAATTTCAGGCACTAGTTTACCCATATAGGCGTTACCACAAAAAAGCACTTGTTGCGCTTTAATTTGCCCTTGAGCGGTCTGACAAACATTAGCTTGAGATTTTCTAGTTACCTTAGTTACGGCAGAGTCAGTATAAATAGTCACGCCTGCATCAAGGGCTGCTTGGGCTAAGCCTAAAGTGTAATTGAGAGGGTGAATATGGCCCGAGTTGGCATCAAAAAGACCACCAAGATAACGCCCACTCTGCATTTTTGACTGCACGTCCTGCTGGTCCCACAGGGTTAAACTATCATAGCCATAATCTTTTTCTAGGCAGTGTTGCCATTCTTCAATTTCGTTCATCTGGCGGGGCTTTATAGCCGCATGCAAATGGCCTTGCTGCAAATCACACTGTATGTGGTGCTGTTCTACACGCTCTCGCAGAACGTCAATGGCCTCAACCGACATGTCCCACATGCTTTTAGCCGCTACCTTACCCGCAGATTTTTCGATCACAGACATGTCGCAGCCATAACCAAAAATCATTTGTCCACCACTGCGTCCAGAAGCACCCCACCCCACCAAATTAGCTTCGAGCACCGTGACCTTATAGCCTCTTTCTGCTAGATTTAAAGCCGCACTAAGTCCAGTAATACCTGCGCCTACAATGCAGACATCCGCACTGTGATGGCCTTGTAAAGTGGGGCATTGCAACTCTTGGTTAGCGCTGGCGGCGTAATAAGAGTGGGTATGTGTTTGGCTCATAAAAATCCTACGGGTTAGAGTGTTCGTTGGTACCAGTCTATTTCTAAACTGCTGACGTGGCGGTTAAACTCGGCGTATTCATGTTGCTGTACTTGGCTGTAAACATGGATGAATTTAGCTCCAAAAGCGTTTGCAGAAAACTCACTATCATTTAACCTAGCATAGGCATCCACCCAATTTAGTGGCAAGCTAGAGGTCACTTTTTGAGCCCCATTACCCGTCGTTTGTGGGCCTACAGATAAATTGTGGTTGATACCGTGAAGGGCGCCTGCAAGTAATGCAGACATGGCCAAATAAGGGTTGGCATCAGCGCCTGCCACACGGTGTTCAATGCGGGTAGCTGCGCTTGGGCCATTGGGGACACGCAAGGCAACCGTGCGGTTATCCACCCCCCATGTTGGCGCCATGGCGACAAAGAAGTCAGGTTGAAAGCGACGATATGAATTCACTTTGGGGCACAGCAGAGCCATGGTCTCAGCCATGGTGGCTTGTAAGCCAGCTAAAGCTTTGCTGAGCATCGGATTGGGCTGATGTTGCTGACTGCAAGCGAATACATTGGTGCTAGAAGTATCGAGTAAACTCATGTGAATGTGCAGACCACTACCTGCCTGATCAGCGTAAGGTTTGGCCATAAAGGTAGCGCCAAAACCATGCTTGCGACTCACACTTTTAATAATCCGTTTCAGCAAAATAGCTTGGTCGCAAGCCAGGAGGGGATCTGCAACATGCTGTAAATTGATTTCAAATTGTCCAGGGGCATACTCAGCCACGGCTGCAGATGCGGGTATGTTTTGCGCTTGGGCAGCCAGCATGATGTCATCCAAAAGAGCACTATAGTCATCTATATTGTCAATTGCATAAACTTGCGTGTCTGCTTCGCGAAGGCCCGTTACTGGCGCTATTGGTGGCTGCAATAGGCCCGAGTCAAGGCGTTTTAAATCGGTGAGGTAGAACTCTAATTCAACCGCTACCACGGGAGTTAAGTTTTGGGCTTGATACTGATCACAAATTTGATTCAATACCTGACGTGGGTTAGCAAAGTAAGCCTCACCAGGGGCCTGTTCCATGGTAATTAAACACTGTGCTATGGGCTTATCCTGCCATGGCACCATAGTTAAGGTATGAGCAATGACTCTGCAGGGCTGATCACAATCTCCTGTGTCAAAGCCGATACCCGTACTTTCAACCGTATTACCATTAATATCCAGTGCAAATACTGACCCGGGTAAATAAATACCTTGTTCATACACTTTGATTAACTCGTTTGCCGGCACCCGCTTGCCTCGCAAAATGCCATGTTGGTCTGGCAATAAGACATCCACACTCACAAGGTCTGGGTGAGCGCTCAAAAAAGCTTCAGCCTCAATAGGGGAGGCAATGGTATGGGGCATGAGCTAAAAGTCTCTTTTATGGGTCTTTCTGAGATGGTAGCAGAATGGAGGCGATAGACAAGCATTCACAGCTTAATGTTTGGAATAATATAATTATTTTTTTATAAAAAAGTTGTAATATGAATTAAAATCAATCTTTAATTTTTTATAATAGTATATAAAACAAACTATTGGATGCCTTTATGATGTATATGCTGAGCAGAATACAGGTGTT
Source organism: Candidatus Njordibacter sp. Uisw_058 (assembly GCF_047730065.1). Taxonomy (GTDB): domain Bacteria; phylum Pseudomonadota; class Gammaproteobacteria; order Pseudomonadales; family Balneatricaceae; genus Njordibacter. The sequence continues at coordinate 2,965,586 of NZ_CP159829.1, read as the reverse complement.
CAAAATAATATACACAGCTATTGAAGGTTAAAACCGCTTTATGCTATGGTCAAACGTCTAACAACAGGTGCCTTCAAGGCCATTTAAATCTATGCCAAAAGCTCTCATCGGCCTTGTTTGCGAAGTGAACCAAGACGGCCTGCACCCATACCATCGTGTGAGCGAGAAATACGCTCGTGCAGTCGTTGATGCAATGGGAGCCATACCAGTTCTCATCCCCGCCTTAATAAACAAAAACAATCACTTAGACATTGATATAGACGACTTGCTAAGTCATCTTCATGGTGTGTTATTACCTGGTGGCTACAGCAATATAGAACCACATCACTATGGGGCAGCGAGCCGGGCAGGGACTCAGCACGATAAGGCCAGAGATAACCTTGCATTAGCTTTAATTCCAGCGGCTATAAAAAGAGGTGTGCCTCTGCTCGCTATTTGCCGGGGCTTTCAAGAAATGAATGTTGCATATGGTGGTAGTTTACATCAGCATGTACAAGAGTTGACCCACTTTAATGAGCATCGAGAAAACAAAGCTGATCCTATGGACATTCAATATGGCCATAGTCATCACATTAAGTTAACTGACCATGGATTGCTCCACACTCTTTATGGTCAGCCAGAAGTGCGGGTCAACTCATTACACGGGCAAGGTATCAACCAATTGGCACCTGGCTTGAGGGTTGAGGCGATAGCCGAAGATGGCTTGGTGGAAGCCATTACTGATCCCAATGGCCAAGCCTTTAATCTGGCAGTGCAATGGCATCCCGAGTATCAAGTGACTCAGGATGCCTTTTACCAATCTATTTTTACTGCCTTTGCAAGGGCCTGTAATGGGCACCAGCAAAGCCAAGGCGGTCGGTGATTTATGACTAATTTCAATGGCTTACAAAAATGGTTACAAGAACATAAAATAACAGAAGTTGAATGTATTGTGAGTGACCTTACCGGTATGGCGCGGGGAAAGATTATGCCTGCGGCCAAGTTCTGTGATGGCGAAGGCATTCGTTTACCAGAAGGCGTTTTAGTCGCCACGGTGACGGGCGACTATCTAGATGACTATAGTATGATCGACCCTGCAGAAATTGATGTTTATTTAAAGCCAGATCCTAATGCAGCGCATTTACTGCCATGGGCCACTGAGCCTACGGCGCAGATTATTCATGATTGTTATGATCGCCATGGTGAGTTAGTCGATTTGGCGCCACGCACCATATTGCGCAAGGTGCTTAAGTTATATGCAGATATGGGGCTAACACCTATTGTTGCACCTGAAGCTGAGTTTTACCTGACCCAAAGAAGCCATAATCCAGACTCTCCCTTGCAAGCCCCTATAGGTAGAACAGGTCGTGCTGAGACGGGACGTCAGTCTTACAGCATTGATGCTGTGAACGAATTTGACCCCCTGTTTGAAGATGTCTATGACTACTGTGAAGCGCAGAACCTTGATGTTGAGACCCTAATTCACGAAGAAGGCTTAGGGCAAATGGAAATCAACTTTCATCATGGAGAGGCCTTATCCCTAGCAGACCAAGTATTCTTGTTTAAGCGTACCTTGCGAGAGACCGCCTTTAAACATGATCTATCAGCTACCTTCATGGCCAAACCATTGCAGAATCAGCCTGGCAGTTCCATGCATATTCATCAAAGTTTACTTGATGCACAGGGTAATAATATTTTTGTTGGGGCGGATGGTGGTATCAGTGAAGCTTTAAAGCACTACATTGGCGGTCTACAAAAATATACCAAAGCGGCCACTGCATTATTTGCTCCCAACGTTAACTCTTACCGACGCTTTTTGAAAGATGAGTCAGCGCCAGTCAATATGCACTGGGGCTTTGATAATCGCACGGTGGGTTTGCGTGTGCCAGAAACTTCAGGCCCTAATATTCGGGTTGAGAACCGAGTTGGGGGCGCTGACGCCAATCCCTATTTAGCCATGGCCGCAACCCTAGCTTGTGGTTATTTAGGTATGCAGGAACAGCTGGAACCAAGCGCCCCTGTTGAAGGCAGTGCCTATGATAAAGGCACCAGAGAATTACCCCGCAGTCTCACGGAGGCGCTCATCCAGTTGGATCGATGTGAGCCCCTACGAGAATTATTTGGCGACCGGTTTGTGAAAGCTTATGTGGCCGTGAAAGAAAAAGAGAATGATAATTTTATGCAAGTCATCAGTTCTTGGGAACGTGAATACTTGCTCTTAAGTGTGTAATAGGGAATTAATAAGATGAACGCAAAACAACACGACACTAAAGCCTTACAAGACCTTGATAAACAGCATTATATGCATCCGTTCACTGATTCAAAGGCCATGCACAAAAAAGGCACCCGCATTATTACGGGTGCAGATGGCTGTTATATATATGATTCTGAAGGTGGCAAAGTCCTCGATGGCATGGCAGGACTTTGGTGTGTAGCCATTGGTTATGGGCGCCATGAGCTTGCTGATGTAGCGGCTCAACAGATGCGCGAACTGCCTTACTATAATAGTTTTTTTGGTACTGCGCACCCACCCGTTATTAAGCTAGCGGCACAACTCAAAAAATTAGCCCCTGCCCATATTAGCCATGTATTTTTCACGGGTTCTGGCTCTGAGTCTAACGACACTAACGTGCGTTTGGTGCGCCACTACTGGCAAGCCAAAGGCCAGCCAAAGAAGCGCACTATTATCTCCCGTTATAACGCATACCATGGCAGCACTATGGCGGCCATGAGCTTGGGAGGCATGAAAGGTATGCACGACCAAGGTGGTATTATCGATGGCATAGAGCACATTATGCAGCCCCACTGGTACCATGAAACCTTGGTGGGTGAAAGTGAAGAAGACTTTGGTTTGCGTGCAGCACAGGCCCTAGAAACGAAGATTTTAGAGGTTGGTGCAGATCACGTGGGCGCCTTTATTGGTGAGCCAGTACAAGGAGCGGGTGCTGTTATTGTGCCACCTGCGTCTTACTGGCCAGAAATTCAGCGTATCTGCAAAAAATACGATATATTACTTATTGCTGATGAAGTTATTACGGGGTTTGGTCGCACAGGTAATTGGTTTGCATCTGAAACCCTGGGTATTGAGGCGGATCTCATGACTATTGCTAAGGGTTTATCTTCAGGTTATATGCCCATTGGTGGTGTATTAATTAGTGATCGAGTGGCTAAGGTCGTCATTGAAGGGGGTGAGTTTGCCCATGGCTATACTTATTCTGGCCATCCTGTAGCAGCTGCCGTGGCTTCCGCAAATTTGAGTATTATTGAAGATGAAGGCCTAGTCGAAAAAGTTAGAGATGAAACGGGCCCCTACTTGCAGCATCGGTTGCTCGAATTATTGGACCATCCCTTGGTGGGCCAGGTGCGCGGTATCGGGTTAATGGGCGCTCTAGAATTAGTGCAAGATAAAGCCAGTCATACGAACTACCCTAAAGAGGTCGGTATTGGTGGTATTTGCCGCGATTATGCCTTAGCAAACAGCTTGGTGATGCGAGCAGTAGGAGATAGCATGATCATGTGTCCACCATTGATTATTAGTAAGTTAGAAATTGATGAATTAATGGAGAAGACCAAAAAGTCTCTGGATCAGACTCTAGCCCATGTAGAGGGTTAGCCTTTGATCCCGCCCCTGACTATGGACGACCTAATGATTGCCCTTAGTATGCCCGCACACTAGACGTAACTTCTGCGGTTGAGGGTGATCTTTTAGTCGATAAAAAGTGCTTTTGCGGGCTTAAGTAGCAAGTGGTAATATGCTATTCATAAAAATAAAAATTTTATGGGGACAAGAGGCATATGAACTTAAAGCAAAAGCTAATCCTATTGATCCTTACGGCGGGTATATTCCCCGCCTTAGTCATTGGCTTAATTAGCCTACAAAATAGCCGTGCTGCCCTAGAGCAGCAAATTTTTGATCAGTTGGAAGCACAACGGACCATTAAAGCTAATCAAATTACCCAGCACTTTGCTAGTGCTGAGCATGACATTCAAACCCTAGCAGATAATCTAGCATTGATGATCGATAACCAAGGCTTAGAAACAGCAATCACCCAAGTTGATCAAAATGGCCAAAGCTTATTTAGCCGTTACATAGAACGCAACGACTACTATGACCTCTTTCTACTTGATACTGAGGGCTACTGTTTTTACAGTGTTACTGAAGAAGCTGATTATCAAACTAACCTCATTTCTGGCAAGTTTAAAGACTCGGGTCTGGGCGAGGTGGTGCAGAAAGCGATGTTTGATAGTCAATATCACATGTCAGATTTGGCCCCCTATGCCCCCAGTAATGGAGATCCTGCAGCCTTTGTAGCAGCACCTGTGATGGTGCAAGGTGAATTGGTGATGATCTTGGCTATGCAACTCTCTATGGAGGGCATCGATGCCATTATGTCTGAGCGCACAGGCCTCGGTAATACGGGGGAAACCTATTTGGTCGGTGCTGATTTATTAATGCGTTCCAACTCTTTTTTAGATCCAGTCAACCACAGCGTAGAGGGCTCTTTTGCTAATCCAGAACTAGGTAAAGTCGATACTGAGGCCGTCCAGCAGGCGGGACTGGGTAATATAGGTAGTCAAATAGTAATTGACTATAATGGTAATCCGGTACTTTCTGCCTATGCACCATTAGCCTTGCATGACGAAGTGATGTGGACCATTCTTGCTGAAATTGATGAAGCAGAAGCCTTTGCACCCATTGCTGCGTTGCAGACCACCATGTTAATTATTGCAGGTGTGGGTGTGGTACTGATTATTTTTTTAGCCTTTATGTTTGGAGCAATCATCTCCAAGCCAATGCTTAATTTAGCCCATGTTATGAGCAAAATTGAACATACAGGAGATCTTTCACTGCGCTTTAAAGACCCCAGCAAAGACGAGACAGGTCAAGCGGGCCATGCCCTTAATGCCCTTCTTGTAAGGCAACAAAGCGCTATTACAGAAATCAACATAGTGATGGGCGCAATTGCAGTTGGTGATTTTAGTCATCGAGTAGACATGGATTTAGTCGGTGACTTTAATAGTTTAAAGCATGCCACCAATAATTCTGCAGATAGTGTTTCGAATACCATGCATTCTTTGGGTCAGGTCATGAGCAGTCTGTCCGCCGGTGACTTTAGTGCGCGGATGACAGGCAATATAGAGGCTAGCTTTCGCAAACAAGTCGATGATGCCATGACCAGCATGGAAGTGGTGTTAGGTGAAATAGGACAGGTTATGCAGGCCTTGGCTCAAGGACGTTTTAATCGGCGCATAGAGGTGCAGTTAGACGGCGACCTAAACCTACTGAAACAGAACACCAATAACGCTATGGACGCCTTAGAGCAAGCGTTAGAAGAAGTGACTCAGGTTGCCTCTGCCATTAGTAAGGGTGACTTAAATCAAACCATGAGTAATCACTATGAAGGCGATCTCAATAATATTGCCATTGCCCTCAATGGCACAAGTGTCAGTGTGGCAGGCATTGTTGGTGAAGTAAGATTGATGGCGCAAAATGTGGGACAAGGCGCAGATGAAATTGCCAAAGGTGGTCAAGACCTCACTACTCGCACAGCCGCCCAAGCCTCCTCGCTTGAGGAGGCTGCGGCAAGTATGGAGCAAATGGCAGATTCTGTTCGACTGAATGCAGACAATGCAGACCAAGCCAATGACCTGATGAAGGACTCCATGGAGCAAGCTGAAATGAGCGGTATGGTAGTCAGCCAAGCTGTTGAAGCAATGGGTAAAATTGCTCATGCGAGTCAAAAAATAGCAGATATTATTAGTTTGATAGATGGTATTGCTTTTCAAACTAATTTATTGGCACTCAATGCGTCAGTTGAGGCAGCGAGAGCTGGTGAACATGGCCGAGGGTTTGCTGTGGTTGCAGGCGAGGTGAGGTCTTTAGCACAGCGAGCTGCTGGAGCAGCAAAGGACATCACTGATCTGATCCATGACAGCAGTGCCCGCGTGGAGCAAGGTAGTTTGTTGGTCAATCAAACGGGCACCTCCTTGGATAAAATCCGTAGCTCCCTTAATTTTGTTTCCACTACAGTGAGTGAAATAGCTGCAGCGAGTAATGAACAGGCATCAGGTATCGAGCAGGTGAATCATGCGGTGTCTCAATTGGATTCACTAAACCAACAAAACTCTGCACTAGTCGAGGAATCTGCAGCTGCAGCTGATGTATTAACCGAACAGGCTGCAGAACTCAACAACCTAATGCAGTTCTTTAGTACGGATGCTGCAGCGCCAAGCACAGGTGAAGCCAAGTCAATGCCAGAACATCTAGAGATAAAAACCCTAGTATCAGACCTTAATGGTCAATAGAGCGCGAGCAGCATGGCGCATTATTATTTGAAGTTAAAACAAGGGCGCATCATGTAAACCAAGAGTATGTGATCTTATCTAAGCTATTTGGCTGATGAGAGGCATGCCTCAAGTTTAGGTAGTATTGACCGCACTAAGACTACATACTGTTAAGTTATCGCTCTCCAAAACGCCATACCCGCCAACTTCACCCCTAATGTGAAGCATTTGGTTAGTGCAGTCATTCGAATTAAACGCCGTTATAAGTAGTTGTGATTAACAGCTATGAGAAAGTATTGAACATGACATTAAAGCCAAAATTTTTATCCGTTAAAGCCGTCCCAACACTGTTTTGGAGTTCGCCTAAAGCGCTAACCATCACACCACCGTTATTATCTGTTCTGTTTCTAGTGTTAGGACTCATACTGTTTGGCCTGGGCGAAGCTTTACTTGTTGCCGCAGGTGTTGGCGTGAGCCCTTGGACTGTTTTAGCTCAAGGTATTATGCAGGTGACGGGTTGGAGTATTGGCTTTGCAACTTTTGTGACTAGCGTTGTGGTTCTGCTCTTATGGGTACCTTTAAAGCAAACACCGGGTATGGGCACTATTCTAAATGCCATTATAATTTCCTTAGTGTTGGAATTTGCGCTGCCATTTTTGCCTACTTTTGATCACCTTGGGCTGCAGCTTGCAGAAGCCACTCTTGGTGTTTTGGTAACGGGCTTTGGTGGTGGCTTATATTTAATAGCAAATTTGGGCCCGGGTCCAAGAGATGGTCTAATGACCGGGCTTCAAAGAGTCACAGACCTACCCATTGCTTGGGTTCGGAGTGGCATTGAGCTATCAGTCATTGCTGCTGGCTGGGCCCTAGGCGGAACTGTTGGTTTTGGAACTGTGTTATTTGCCTTAGGGATTGGCCCCTCGGTAGCCGCTAGCATGTATGGCTTAAATAGTATGTTTGGTCACAAGAAAGTCCCTATTTAAGTTCCTAGTTAACTTCCTAGTTAAGTTTTAGCTTGTGCTCATTAGCCCCCACCCAACTAGTTTTTGATCACCCAATAGGCGGTGACAGGCACGATTGCAACGAGTAACGTGAGCAGCCAAAAGGCGATAGGTAAGCTGGTTAAGTCAGCGGTAAAGCCTAACACGGCAGGACCGATTAAAACCCCAGCGTAGGCCGTAGTTGTCACTGCAGCAATAGCGAGGCCAGGTTGCATTACTTTTTGTCTGCCAGCAGCACTGAAAAAGATAGGCACTAAATTAGCAGCGCCCAAGCCCAACCATAAAAACCCAGTAAGAGCGACTAACGGCGCGCTTGAGAGCAAGATCACAGCAATACCTATAATACACATGATCCCCCCCACCACAAGCACCCAGAACTCACCTAAAACCCTGATAATATGATCTCCCGTTAAACGTGCAAGCACCATGGCGGCTGAAAACAGAATGTAACCTATCCCTGCGCTTTGTGGATCAGCCAATTGACGCTCAATAATCAAAAGAGCACCCCAATCAAGTACAGCCCCTTCGACTAAAAACATAATCGCAGACAAGGCCCCCAATAAAAGTACGATGCCATGGGGCCACACAAATGCAGTTTTTGGCCCAGTGCTTACGCGTAATAGGCGCTTAACTGTGGGTACAATCGCCACTAATGTCACTACTGACCCTATTATTGCGCTCATAGTCACTGATAGGCCGATGGATAATAGCAGCGTCATCAAGCCTGCTCCAGATAACCCACCAATGCTAAATTGTGCATGAAAACTGGACATTAAAGGTCGCTTTTCTTGGCCCTCTAAATGAGCCCCATGAAGATTCATTGAGACGTCAAGAGTGCCCAGCGCCGCTCCAAAAATGAACAGCATCATGGCTAGAATCCACAGACTTTGAGCCATGGCTAAAGTAGGTAGAAAAATAATAAGCCCAAAGCCTCCTAGCAACATCATAGATCGGGGCCCTCTCTGCGCAGCTAATAACCCAGCCACCGGCATTGCAAATATAGAGCCCAGTCCAAAGCAAAGTAAAAGCATACCGAATTGGCTTTCATTGGCGCCTACATTTTGCTTTATAAAGGGAAAGATCGGCGCACAGCAAGCCATGGCAAACCCAGCTGCGAAAAATGTAAGCCTGGTTGCAAGCCTTGCTGGAGCTGTGGCAGCAAATGTGCTCATTGAACGTCCTATGGTTGGGTTATTAACCCTAGATTGAGGTTAGGTAGGAAAACATCAATGGCCACAAATAACATATCCGACTTCGATGCAGCTGATTTTGAAGGAGCGCGTTGACGACTTTACCCAAGGTCTGCACAAGGTTTTATTGAGGCGCGTCTAGCTTCCAAATTCAAGATTGTGTAAAGAAACTTGACGTTTCTTTGCATTTAGGTTGTTTTAATATAATCATTGTCGGTTTTGTCTGAGTTAATATATTGACTTTATAGTCAATTAATATAGGAGTATTAACCAATATTTATGGAGCTATTATGCAAAAAAGGATGTCGGATTTGTGTTTGACGTATGTATGGCTTCATGGTTAAGATCTATGGTGATAGAAATAAGTATATCTATTGTATCAATATATTTAAATCTTTCATCGCATATCTGATGCGCTAGTAACCTTAAAATAACAACAAAAATGGAGGGAGACTATGACTCCTGAAGAAATGCAGGCAGCAATAGAGGCGTTGCAAAGTTTAAGCAACACTAACCTCGAAATATTTTATTATTGGTGTACCGCCATAATGATCTTAATTCATGCGGGCTTTCTCATGTACGAGATGGGTGCATCGCGAGTTAAACACTCGCTGGCATCTGGTACCAAAAACATTCTCGCTTTTGCATTTATGATTCCCACCTTCTACATGTTTGGTTGGTTGATCTATTTGTCCATGTGGCAGGGCTTCACCTACGACCCAGTATGGGGCGAATTTGGTTTACCCATGTCAGCAATCATGGGGCCTAACATGGCAGACCAAGCCACGGGTGTATTCTGGGGCGCTTTCACTCTATTTGCTTGTACGACCGCTTCCATCATGTCTGGTGCAGTGATCGAGCGAATTCGCATGGCCTCTTTTGTCATATTAGCGGTTATTTTGGGCTCTGTGGTTTGGAACCTGGCAGCCTCTTGGGGTTGGCATCCTGCCGGTTGGTTGGTCACTGAATACGGTTATCATGATGCAGTGGCTTCTGGGGTGGTACATACCATTTCTGGTTTCTTTGCCCTAGGTGTATTGATCAACCTTGGTCCACGTATTGGTAAGTTCAATGCGGACGGTAGTGCTAACGTTATTCGTGGACATAGTCTACCTATGACCATTACCGGTTTGATGTTGATTGTGGTTGGTTTCTTTGGCTTCATTGGCGCTTGTGTGTTGTACAACTACGGTGTTAATGGCGGCTGGACTAATATTTACGGTGGTCCAACTACACTCTCGGCATACTGCTTTAATACCTTAATGGCCATTGCTGGTGGTATTATTGGCTGTTACGCCTGTACCCGTGATCCATTCTGGATGATGTCTGGTGCCTTGTGTGGCGTTATTTCAGCTGCAGCTGGTCTAGACCTTTGGTATCCACCACTGGCCTTTGCTATTGCCTTCGCAGGCGGTTACTTAGGTCCTTGGGCGGCTAAGCAAATTGAGAAGATGGGTATCGATGACGCTGTTGGCGCCGTCGCTGTGCATGGTGTGTGCGGTGTTTGGGGCTTATTGGCTGTAGGCATCTTCCTTGGTGGTTATCCAGGCTTTAGTTCTTGGGATGGCTTTGATGTGCCTTCTATTAACATGACAGGCCAGGTGATTGGTGCTGCTGTGATGATTGCAACAGGATTTATCCCAGGTTATGTATTGTCTTGGATCTTCAATAAGTTAGGCATCCTTCGGGCAGGAGATGGCGTTCAACGTGACGGCATGGATACTGAGTTGGAAGGTATTGCTTACCCAGAAGAGATCCGCTCTCAGTAACTTGACTTATACAAGCCAAACTTAGTTTGGCTTGTATCCATAAAGAATAAGAGGTTTACCTATGTTTAATTCATCACCGATTACTAGTTGGGAAGGTGCAGAAGCTATCTTCACTTATGCTGACAGCCCTATGGGTATGGCAGTCTGCTTTTGGATCATGACAGCTATGTTGATCGTCCCTTTGGTTGTGTCTTATAAGGCTGAAGAACAGGCCGAGATTGACCATCAGTAATTGATGCTTAATGCTGAGGTCTAAAACAGAGACCTAAAAAAACCGCCTATTGGCGGTTTTTTTGTTTTATGCCCATTCTAAACGTTACACTAAATGAGCAATCGCGTTGCGCTCTTCTTCTAGCTCTTGGCGAGTCTTATCGATGTAGGCTTGGCTTGATGCATCAATGGATAGGCCTTGCACAATCGAGTACTCACCATTTTGACAAGTGACCGGAAAAGAGAACATTAAGTCCTTTGGAATGCCATAGCTACCATCGCTTGGAATACCCATACTGGTCCAATCACCATCGGCTGTGCCCGCGACCCAGATGCGCATGTGATCAATAGCTGCATTAGCAGCAGAGGCAGCAGAAGAGGCGCCCCGAGCCTTTATAATGGATGCCCCTCGCTGGGCAATGACTGGAATAAAGTCTGTGTCGATCCAGTTTTGGTCGACTAGGTCGGTCGCAGCTTGGCCCTTCACACTTGCATTAGTAACATCAGCGTACATGGTGGCTGAATGGTTGCCCCAAATACACAATTTCTTCACATCACTTACTCCAGCATTGGTTTGGTTAGCAAGTTGCGTGAGAGCCCGGTTGTGATCTAACCGAGTCATGGCTGTAAATTGCATTGGGTTTAGATCAGGAGCGCTCTTCATAGCGATGTAAGCATTGGTGTTGGCAGGGTTGCCTACGACCAGTACTTTAACATTCGGGTTAGCGTTATCATTGATGGCTTTACCTTGAGCGGTAAAGATGTTGGCGTTGGCTTCGAGCAAGTCTTTGCGTTCCATACCTGGGCCACGTGGACGCGCACCCACAAGTAAGCAATAGTGAGCATCATCAAAGGCCACTGCCGCATCATCTGTGGGCGTGATAGAGTTCACTAAAGGGAATGCACAGTCTTCAATTTCCATAACTACGCCATTGAGGGCGCCTAACGCAGGGGTGATTTCTAATAATTTAAGGTTGATCGGCTGGTCACTGCCTAACATCTCACCTTTGGCAATGCGAAAGATAAGTGAATAAGAAATCTGGCCGGCGGCACCGGTGATAACAACGTTAACTGGGCTTTTCATTAAGTACTCCGAAGCATGGGATTTTTGATTGACTGCTTAGTTAAAAATAATTTGTGACATACAAAAGGTAGTGAAATAGACCAAAATGTCGCATTGATACGGCTTAGGGTCTTAATTGCAGCAGCATTATACCTAAAATTTTTTAACTTCGGTATTCAACAAAGATCTATTAAGTCAATACACAATATTAAGGAGTCATTTAAATGCATTATGTCACCACCAAGGATGGCCGTTTAGCTGCAGTTATCAATAATCGTTTAATAGACCTTAAAGCTGCCAGCATAGCTCTAGGGGGAGCCGTCCCATGCAAGGACATGTGGGCTTTACTAGAAAGCTCCCAAAAGGTTCAAAATGAGCTTGATATCCTTGCCAAAAAGGCCTACGAACAACAACTAGCCAGTGTAGTTTATGAGCCCCAGTTGGTCGGTTCACCATTAACATACTTGCGCCGCAACGTATTATGTATCGGCAAAAACTATGCTGACCATGCGGCAGAAATAGCTGATAAAATGGGCATTAGCGCTGACCTACCAAAACACCCAATTGTGTTTAGTAAAGCCACCAAAACCCTCATTGGTCCATTAGAGTCGATACCATTGCATGCAGGCGTAACCCGTAAGATAGATTATGAAGGTGAACTAGCACTAGTGATTGGTAAAGCTGGAATCAATATTGCCGAAGGTGAGGCCTGGAGTCACATATTTGGTTTTAGCTGTTATAACGATGTGTCTGCTAGGGATTTACAAAAACGCCATGGACAATGGCATATGGGTAAATGTTTAGATGGTTTTGGACCCATGGGCCCCGCCATAACGCCGACTTATGGTCAGCCTTTAAGTGATGATCTTCGACTCACCTGCAAAGTGAATGGTGAATTAAGACAAGACGCTACTTTGGGGCAAATGATTTTTGACATTCCTACCCTAATAGCGACTTTGTCAGCTGGTATCACCTTGGAAGTGGGTGATGTGATTGCCACAGGCACCCCTGCTGGCGTGGGCATGGGCTTTGATCCAATGCGTTTCTTAGCGCCTGGTGACGAGGTGGAAGTGGCCATCGATGGCACACTTCCCCTCACCAATAGCCTTGCTTTAACTTAGGTTTTACTTTCACCTTCACCTAAATAGCAGGCCAGAGAATCGTCTAGAGCGTCAACCCAAGGGGTGTGGTGGGGTGGCGCAATTTTCCCCGTTAGGGCTGACTTGTAGCCATGGTCACGGAAGGTCATAATGCCTTGTTTTTTGTGCTTCTTCCACTGGTAAAAGGCTTGATTACAACCTTCTAAGTCGATCGCAGGATAATCGGTTTTGGCCATTAACTCCATGGTGTAGCGGCCTTGAAAAGCGATGGCTTCGTAGTCATCAGCTAGGCTGTCCTCTTGGGTTCGCCAGTCATCAATGTCGACTTGCATTTCGGGCTGGGTTGGCAAAGCCACACGCCCCATAATCACATCTCTTGCATACCATGCTTGGGCATCAAACATATTAAATGTGTACCACTGATCCTGCATGCCTAAGTACATGAGTTTAGGGTTATGTTGCCAGACCACACCGTTATACAAATCAACTGGATAAAGACGATTATTAGTTTTTAGATTGAGTGATTCATGCATAAATGGGAAGTGGTGCAAGTATCCAGTGCATAGGATAATGGCATCAACCTTTTTTTGTGTACCGTCAATAAAGTACGCAGTATCTTGGTCAACGTATTTCAAGGCGGGAACTTCTTGCCAATTATCTGGCCAGTCATAACCCATAGGCGCAGTGCGGTGTGCCACAGTGATAGTTTTCGCACCGTACTTCCAGCATTGCGAGCCAATGTCTTCTGCGGAATAAGAGGTCCCCAAGATCAAGATGTCTTTATCTTTGAATTCTAACGCGTCCCGAAAATCGTGTGCGTGCATGATGCGCCCACCAAAATGATTGAATCCGGGGTACTCCGGTACGTTGGGAGTAGAAAAGTGGCCACTAGAGACAATCACGTAGTCAAACTCTTCCTGATACTGTCTATTGTTAGGCAGGTCTTCCGCAGCAATCATAAAGGTGTCAGAACTGTCTTGGTAAGCAACGTGACGAATGACGTTAGAAAAACGAATGTACTTGCGCACATCAGCTTTTCTTACACGGCCTTCTATATAATCAAACAAGACCGCACGCGGAGGAAATGAAGCAATTTCACCACCAAAGTGCTCGTCAAATGAATAGTCTGCAAACTCCAAGCCTTCCTTAGGGCCATTAGACCAAAGGTAGCGATACATACTGCCATGCACAGGCTCACCGTATTGGTCTACCCCAGTGCGCCAGGAATAGTTCCATAGGCCACCCCAGTTATCTTGTTTTTCAAAACACACAATTTCTGGAATTTCGGCACCTTTAGCTTGAGCCGATTGGAAAGCCCGTAACTGAGCTAAACCGCTGGGACCTGCTCCAATAATAGCAACACGTTTTTTACTCATGGAATTCCTCATTAAATTTTTGTTATAAAGCTTTCACCTGTATTAAACCACATTATCGTAATCTAGTGCTTTTGACTATTATGGAAAACTCATAGTCCAGTTAACAAAAAATAGTTAAAATTTTTCGTAACTTTTGCCTGCTCATTAAGGCAAAGTGTCTTTAAATTTTTGTGGTTCAGCACTTTTAAAAAAAGGCTAAACTAAATAGTGTTTAAGTAAGGCTTTAAGGGGTGCAATGCCTTGGGAGGGATTATCATAGCCCACTTCAACACTTACGATAGAGTTCGTGGCAGCTTGTAGCTCATAAACCACAAGCTGTTCTTGCCAATGGGCGCCTAATCTGCTAATGTCTCGCCTCCATATTTCTACCTCCAGAGTTTAGGTTTTAATGTGGCTGGTACGGATAATGGCCCACTGGAGGGCTGCTCCGCCTGAGAACTAAGCACAAGGTTTGGTTCAAGACTAATATTGAGGAAGTTAAAATGTCCAGAGTATGTATGATTACTGGAAAGCGCCCTGTCGCTGGTAACAACGTGTCTCACGCACACAACAAAACACGTCGTCGTTTTTTACCAAACTTGCATTGGCATCGTTTTTGGGTAGAAAGCGAAAACAAATTCGTTCGCCTTCGGGTATCTTCCAAAGGTATGCGTATTGTTGACAAGAAAGGCATTGATTCCGTTCTAGTTGACGTCCGTGCCAATGGCACAAAGGTTTAAGGAGAAGACTCATGCGCGATAAAATTAAGCTGGTTTCCAGCGCTGGTACTGGTCACTTCTACACCACTACTAAGAACAAACGCACCATGCCTGACAAAATGGAATTAAAGAAGTACGATCCAAAAGTTCGTAAGCATGTAATGTACAAAGAAGCTAAAATCAAATAATTGATGGTGCTTTATAAAAACTGGCCTCTAGCAATAGACGCCGGTTTTTTTATGTACAGGATGTACGGTATGCCGTGGTGATAGGGATGTCATGGAGCGGCAGTTAATGACTCGGATTCACCAAGGCTGTGAGTATGTGGTCTTCCCAGGTGCCTGCGATATTTAAATAAGATTTAGCATAGCCCTCTTTTTCAAATCCTAGTCGCTCAAGCAAAGCCTGGCTGCGATCATTTGTGACCATGTAGGTAGCCATGACACGGTGTATATTGAAATGGTTGAACATGTACTCTAGGCACCATGGCATAAATTCTTGCATCAACCCTTGGCCTTGGTGTTGGGCATCAATAGAGAAACCTACAAAGCATGATTGCAAGGGTCCTCGCACGATTTGTGAAAAGTCTATGCTAGCAATCATTCGCCGATGCTGAAGATTAAAGACGCCTAATTTAACTTGTTGGTCGGCGTAAAATGCACCCTCGGCTTCTAGAATACGGTTAAACATGGTTTCTACTTCATAAAAATTGGCCCCTCGCACAGGTTCCCACGGTAAAAAATGCGTCCGATTGCGCGCATAGTAATCGGCTAGGGCGTTAGCATCTTTAGTATCGATGAGGCGGATATGACCGTTGGAGGTAATAATATCTGGCTTAATAGTCATGCAGACAACTCCTTACTGCTATAGGGTAGACCATAAAATGAAACGGCTTATAGGGCTGCTAAAGCCTCCTGTAGGTTTCTAACACCAATAATGTCCATCCCTTCTAAGCCGTCCCGGTCTTTGCCCACAGACTTGTGGGCCTTTGGAACATTAGCAATAGGCACTATAGCGCGTTTAAAGCCGTGTTTGGCTGCTTCTCGAATCCGTTCTTGGCCACTCGGCACAGGACGGATCTCGCCTGATAGTCCTACCTCACCAAAGACCACTAAGTTCTGATCTAATGCTTGGTCCCTTAAACTGGAAACAATGGCCAATAACATGGCCAGATCGGCACCTGTTTCAGATACCCTTACACCCCCTACTACATTAACAAAAACATCTTGATCGCCTGTGTGTAGACCACCATGACGGTGTAATACGGCCAACAACATGGTGAGTCGGTTCTGGTCTAGCCCCACGGCTACACGGCGAGGATTATTCATATGGCTGTCATCTACTAAGGCTTGTAACTCAACCAAAAGTGGTCGACTGCCTTCCCATATGACCATTACTAAGCTGCCCGCTGCACTTGTATCTCCACGGGACAAAAAGATGGAGCTTGGGTTTTTAACTTCCTTAAGGCCAGTTTCCATCATTGCAAACACGCCTAGTTCATTGACCGCACCAAACCGATTTTTATGGCTTCTTAAGGTGCGGTAACGACTGTCGTTATCACCTTCGAGTTGCAGTGAACAATCAATCATGTGCTCTAAAACTTTGGGACCAGCTAAGCTACCGTCTTTGGTAACGTGCCCCACCAATAAGAGTATAGCGTCAGATTGTTTGGCATAACGTGTAAGGGCTGCGGCACACTCTCTTACTTGGGACACACTGCCAGGAGCTGAGGTAATGTCGGCTAATTGCATGACTTGGATAGAATCTACCACAATGAGTTTAGGCTCAAGCTGGGCACAGGTCACTAAGATAGCTTCAACGTCAGTCTCGGTGAGCATCTTTAAATTTTGGGTGGGTAATTCTAGGCGCTGGGCCCGCAAGGCCACCTGTTGCAATGATTCCTCACCGGTAATGTATAAGGCAGGCATGCGTTGGGCTAAGCTGCACATGAGCTGCAGTAATAATGTACTCTTACCTGCCCCAGGATGCCCACCAATGAGAATGGCAGAACCTGGCACTAAGCCACCACCTAAAACACGGTCTAGTTCACTAATGCCTGTACCTAAGCGGGGCATACTAGCCACATCAACGTCACTTAGGTCTTGTAACTGTGACGCTACACCGGCATATCCCTTGGCGGCACTGACCCTAGCACTGGCATTTACATGGCCCCCAGTCGGAGCTAAGCGTATCTCTTGCAGACTATTCCAGGCACCACAATCACTGCATTGTCCCTGCCACTTGCTACTGTCAGAGCCACATTCATTGCACACATAGGCAGTTTTAGCTTTGGCCATGTTGTTGTCTCAAATTGATGATTAATCCGATTGCAGAAGTATAGCTGCATCTTTGGCAAAATAGGTGAGAATGCCATCCGCACCTGCCCGTTTAAAAGCCAGTAAAGACTCCAACATAACGCTATTTTTATCTAACCAACCATTTTGGAAGGCTGCCATATGCATGGCGTACTCACCGCTAACTTGGTAAGCAAATGTAGGCACTTGGAGTTCACGCTTAACGCGGCTAACAACATCTAAATAAGGCATTCCAGGTTTGACCATGACCATGTCCGCGCCTTCAGCAATGTCCATGGCAACTTCGTGCACAGCTTCGTTACTGTTAGCGGGGTCCATCTGATAGCCAAACTTGTCACTCTTACCTAAGTTTCCAGCAGAGCCAACTGCGTCACGAAACGGACCATAATAGGCCGAGGCGTACTTGGCGGCATAGGCCATAATGCATGTGTTGTGGTGGTTCTTTGCTTCTAAGGCCTGCCGAATAGAACCTATGCGTCCGTCCATCATGTCTGATGGCGCCACGATGTCAGCCCCAGCTTCGGCGTGGGAAAGGGCTTGTTGAATGAGGATATCTACGGTGATGTCGTTAAGCACATAGCCAAGGTCGTCAATAATGCCATCTTGGCCATGGGTAGTGAATGGGTCTAAGGCCACATCGGTAATAATGCCAAGTTGGGGACAGGCTTTTTTTACTGCCCTAACAGCCCGTTGGGCGAGACCATCGGCACTATAAGCTTGCTCTGCCATCAACGATTTGGCGGCGTCTGGGGTGACAGGAAATAGGGCAATGGCAGGAATGCCTAAGCGCTCTATATGCCTTGCCTCTATGACTAAATTATCAACACTGAGTCGTTCTACTCCTGGCATAGAGGCCACAGTTTGTCGTTGGTTGTGACCCTCGATAACAAACATGGGGTAAATCAAGTCATTGGTTGTGAGTTGATTTTCACGCATTAAACGGCGAGAAAAATCATTGGATCGCATCCTCCGCATACGGCTGCTGGGGAACTGACGTTGACTGGGTTGAAAGCTCATAGTTACGCCTCTAGTATAAAGTTGTCTAGGTCCAATGGCTTACTGGGCAATGACCAATAATGCTATTGTTACAATGATATTGATTCAAGTTCGTCTTGTTTTTCAAGCCATAGTTCTTCGCTTTGTTCATGCTCTTGACTGGCATGGGCTTGCTGGGTCAATAAGTCTTTTAGTTTGGCCTTATTTTCTACTTGGTACAAGCTAGGTTCAGCTAACTCTGCTTCTAGTTGATCCAATTTGGCTTGCCATACATCAATGTCTTTTTCATGTTTGCTAATGGCTTTTTTCAACGGACTCAGTTGCTTGCGCTTTTCAGCTTGCTGACGCTTTTGTTCTTTGCGCTCTGCTGGCGTTAAAGCGTCAGACACTAATGTTTCAGTGCTACTAGGACTTGAGTTTATAGAGTTCTGTCGTTGTTTCATCTTAGCCTGAGCCTGGGCTTGAGCCAGCGCTTGAACTAGCACTTGATAGTCCTGTAAGTCGCCTTCAAACTCTTTTACTTTACCATCGGCGACTATCCAATAGTTATCCACTACTTGACGCAACAAGTGACGGTCGTGAGAAATGACGACTAGAGCCCCTTGATAGGCTTGCAGCGCCATAGTGAGCGCATGGCGTGCTTCCAAATCTAAGTGGTTAGTGGGTTCATCTAACAACAATAAATTAGGCTTTTGCAGGGCGATCATGGCTAAAGCTAAACGGACTTTTTCACCCCCAGAAAAATGCTTCACTGGTTCAAACACCCGCTCACCTTGCCAACCAAAACTACCCAAGAAATTACGCAGCTCTTGTTCACTTGCTGAGGGCTTTAACCGTTGTAAATGCAACAGGCCATTCGCCTCTATATCCAATGCCTCCAACTGATGTTGTGCAAAGTAACCGATCTTGAGGTGTTCTCCAGGCACAACTTGACCTGCCAGAGGCGTTAAGTCTCCCACTAACGTCTTGATTAAGCTTGATTTCCCAGCTCCGTTTGGACCCAGTAAAGCATAGCGCGAATCATGTAATAAGGTAATGTTGGCACTGACAATGGGCTTGTCATAACCAATACTCACACGGTCCAGATCAATTAAGGTCGAACTGGTCTTATCAAATTCAGGAAAGCGAAAGGTAAAAGGTGAATCGGCATAGGCTGGAGCAATCTTTTCCATACGTTCAAGGGCTTTCACCCGACCCTGCGCTTGTTTAGCTTTACTCGCTTTGGCCTTAAAGCGCCTAATAAAATTTTCGATGTGGGCTATTTCAGTTTGCTGCTTGGAATACATAACTTGGTGTTGGGCCATTCGCTCAGCTTTTTGGCGCTCAAAAGCCGCATAGTTGCCACGATAAGAGGTGAGTAGTTTGCGATCTAAATGCACTATCACCTGTACCACTTGGTCCAAAAAGTCACGATCGTGAGAGACTAAAAATAAAGTGCCTGGATATTTTTGTAACCAAGACTCAAGCCACATAGTGGCATCTAGGTCTAAGTGGTTAGTCGGTTCATCGAGCAATAGTAAGTCTGATGGGCACATGAGTGCTTGAGCTAGATTCAAACGCACGCGCCAGCCCCCAGAGAAAGTCCCTACTGGCTGATTCCAGTCTTGTTCAGGAAAGCCTAGGCCCTGCAATAATTGCTGGGCACGGTTAACTGCGCTGTAACCTCCAGCATGGTCATAGTCTGCATAAACGTGACTCAGGGCGGCTTCATCATGGGTGGCTTCAGCGGCAGTAATGGCAAGTTCAGCCTTTCTTAAAGCCTGATCGCCATCCAGTACATGGTCTAAGGTCGAGCGATTTACATCACCAATTTCTTGCGCCATGTGGGCCATACGCATCGCTGGTGGCCAAGTGAGCTGGCCAGCATCCAGTTGTAATTGACCCAGTAATAATTTAAATAAGGTGGTTTTGCCCGCGCCATTACGCCCAACTAAACCGTACCTCTGGCCAGAATCTAGAGTCAAATCGGCCCCCTCAATAAGAGGCTGACCACCGCGCTGTAGTGTAATTTTGTCAAATTTAATCATGGCCGCGCATGATACCACAGGCTTGGCGAGGCATAAGCTTAAAAATAGACAATCAAATGTAAACAATTGGAAATACTTTTGCGTCAGCTTGGAGTCTTATATATCCTATGCAACGCGCTGAATGATAACGTTTAGCATTATCACCCAGGTATCACAAAGGAATCACAAAGGAATACTATGAAAACTTTAATTAGCCGTTTGGCCGTTACGAGTGCTATTGGCCTTGCTGCCACATCTTCTGCTGCAGACATTGATCTAAACAACGCAGAACAAAACGTAAGCTATAGCTTGGGTACCTTGGTTGCAGGACAGCTTGCCAACGACTTTGACAACTTAAACCTTGAAGCTTTTGTCGAGGGTTTTAATGCCGCTTACCTGGGTCAAAAAACCTTGGTCAACGAGAAAGAAGCTGTGGCAGCTGTGCAGGATTACCAGCGCAAAATAGCCGCTTCAAAATTTGAAGGCGCATTAACAAATAGTGAAGCCTATTTGGTTGAGAATGCAGAAAATGATGGTGTTCAAGTGACGCCGAGTGGCCTGCAATATCAAATTCTAACTGTAGCAGAAGGTGATAAGCCCACTGCTACAGATACCGTCACTGTGCATTACCATGGCACGACTATGGATGGCCGTGTCTTTGACAGCTCAGTTGAGCGTGGTGAGCCTGCGCAATTTCCACTCAATGGCGTGATTGCTGGTTGGACAGAGGGTGTTCAATTGATGAGTGTTGGATCTAAGTTTAAATTCTTTATTCACCCTGATTTAGCTTATGGCACTCAAGGTGCTGGGCAAATGATTGGACCCAATGATGCGCTCATTTTTGAAGTTGAACTGATTAAAATAGGTCAGTAAGTCTGAAGCCCTATGCGTTGACAAGTATAGGGTTAAAGTAATCAAAGAAAAGTGGAAAAATACGAAATTTTCCTATATGTTCTGTATGGTGTTTAGCGTAATCTAACACCTCAAGGAGAGTGGTTAGTCACATAGCTTGCTATGCAGGACCGACACGGAAGGACAGGAAGTCAACAGGATGTATGCGTGCCTAGGATGGGCACTTCTAATTTGGTGTTACCACCACAAAAAAACCCCAGCAAGCTGGGGTTTTTTTGTTTGCTACTTAACTAACGTTTAAACGTAGTTAAAGACCAAAACCATAACCGCAGTCAAGCCTAAAGAAGCGTGTATGACACCCTTAACGGTGGTCAATGGACCTTGCTTGCCAAACATTGCATTGGCTTGCAAAGCAGCAATAATGACCAACATCACGATCAAGGAATTGCTCATGCTGCTATACAGGCTCCAACCTAAGGAAGGGTCTGGGTGCCCAGAGGCAAGCATACAGAATGCCATTGGTGCTGAGTAGAGCACGTTGTGGCGTGAAGCCAATAAAGCCTTAGCACCCGCTGCAGGTGCATCACCTTCAGCCATACCAAGAGCGATCTTTTGGTTTGGCCAAATGATCAACCATACGTTTAAAAACATAATGGTACCAAAGACAGCGCCCACAATAATGTAGTTATTGAGTCCAATGGCTAGTTTACCTAAAAGCGCAAGACCCGTTATAAATGTACCCATAGCGCCCCAACGGAACCACCATAAAGCACTTGGTGCGAGTTTGGCTTTAGCATCGGCTAGACCTTCGGCGCTGGCTTGTTTGAAATAGCCACCTTGGATAAAGTTGAAATAATAGAGCATACCGATCCAGGTGATGCCGAATAAAAAATGTGACCAGCGAAATAGAAATCCTATTAAGTCCATGGTGCGCCTCTCATTTAAGTTATTGTATTAAGGTTTTGTCTCTAGATAGGCTCTAGACACAAGGGTAATGGCGGTCATTGTACAGTTAATACAATGACCAGTTCTAGTTGTTTGCGATAAAAAGCTATAGTTCGTCTAAGTAGCGTTCTGCATCTAGAGCTGCCATGCATCCAGTGCCTGCAGAAGTGATGGCTTGGCGATAGATATGGTCCATTACATCACCGGCAGCAAAAACGCCTTCAATACTGGTTTGAGTGGCATTACCTTGCGTCCCGCTTTGTACAGTAATGTAGCCACCTTCCATGTCTAACTGGCCTTCAAACAGCCCCGTATTGGGCGAGTGGCCGATTGCGATAAATACACCATCGACATCAAGGTCTTTGGTGCTGCCATCTTCGCTACTCTTAATGCGCATGCCATTGACGCCCATGTCATCACCCAACACTTCGTCAAGATTATGATGCCATTCGACCTTCATGTTGCCATTTTCTACTTTGTCCATGAGACGATCAGCTAGGATTTTTTCACTGCGGAATTTTCCACGGCGATGCACGACAGTGACTTCTGCTGCAATGTTGCTAAGGTAAAGTGCTTCTTCAACTGCGGTATTACCACCACCAATGACCGCCACTTTTTTGTTACGATAAAAAAAGCCGTCACAAGTGGCGCAAGCTGAAACCCCTCTGCCTTGGTAGGCAGTTTCGCTATCTAAACCCAGATAACGGGCGCTTGCTCCAGTACAGATAATCAAAGCATCGCAGGTATACTGGGTGCCTTGACCTGATAGTTGGAATGGGCGTTGCTTCAAATTTACAGAATCAATTTGATCAAAAATAATTTCCGTTTCAAACCGCTCGGCATGGGCTTTCATGCGCTCCATTAAAGCGGGCCCTTGCAGCCCTTCTACATCTCCAGGCCAGTTATCTACTTCTGTGGTTGTGGTTAACTGTCCACCCATTTGCATACCCGTAATTAACACGGGGTTAAGGTTGGCGCGCGCTGCATAGACAGCTGCAGTATAGCCGGCAGGGCCAGAGCCTAAAATTAGTAACTGACAGTGCTTTACTTCGCTCATAGTGAGTCCTATATAATGATATGGTACAACTGAAAATATGCGGGTGACCTTAGCATAATTCAACCCACAGGGCAGGCAGTTTATGCCATGATTTTAGAAATTTAAAGGAATCGAACATGGGCAGCAAAGTTGAAAAAAATGTGGATGAAAAGGTTCGGCTCGACAAGTGGTTGTGGGCGGCTCGATTCTATCGAACCAGAGCCCTTGCCAAACAAGCGGTCGAGGGTGGCAAGGTGCATTATCAAGGTGCCAAAGCTAAGTGCAGTCGAGTGGTTGAAGTGGGTGCGAAAATATCCATACGCCAAGGCTTTGATGAAAAAATAATTGAGGTCCAAGCCATTGCTGGAAACCGAAGAGGTGCACCAGAAGCCGCTCTGTTATACACCGAAACTGCCACCAGTGAAAAAGCACGTGCAGATCTTGCCACCAGCCGCAAAGCTATGGGACAAGGCTCTGTTTCTGATGGCAAACCGACCAAAAAACAGCGCCGGGACCAGCAGCGTTTTGAGCAGCAGCAGTTGTAGTCTACAATTAGCCGCTATCTATTTTTTTTCGAGACAGATGATTTTTATGACCAATGATGAAATGCAAGGCTTCATGTTCACTGATATGGACATACGTGGTGTCCATTTGCGGCTTGACCAAGGCGTAAAGGCTTTGTTAGATGAGCAAGATTATCCCGCCCCTGTAGCCCGTTTATTAACAGAAATGCTGATTGTTGCTTGCCTGCTCAGTGCCAACCTTAAATTACGCGGTCATTTAAGCGTACAAATTCGGGGGTCTGGGCCAATAAAATGGGTCATGGCAGAGTGCCGACAGTTGAGTAACGATCCAGAGCAACCCTATAGAGTCAAAGGTATGGCGCAAGTTGATGGCGTCGTGGGTGCAGACGCAAGCTTTGCTGAACTGGTGGCTGATGGACGTTTGATTATCACTATTGAGCCTGACCAAGGACAGCGGTATCAAGGCATAGTAATGGCGGATCAAGGGACTCTTGCAGAGTGCATTGAAAGTTATTTTTACCAATCAGAACAATTGCCTACCCATATTCAATTGGTCAGCACAGAGGCAGGCGCTGCAGGGCTGATGCTGCAAAGATTGCCCCAAACCACAGTTCAAGAAGATCAAGCTGACTTAGACTGGGAATTGGTCCACGCTTTAGCTGCTTCTCTGACGCAGCATGAGCTTGCACACTTGCCTGCAGAGCAAGTCTTATATCGGCTATTTCACGAGCATCAAGTGCAAGTATTTGCCCCACGACCTATTTTGCAGCAGTGTGACTGCAGTCGTGAACGCTGTGGCGCGGCAATTGTAGGATTAGGTGCAACAACAGTTAATGAAATTTTAGCAGAGCAAAAAGCCATTATTATTGATTGCCACTTTTGCAACACTCAGTATGCATTTGATAAAGTGGACTGCCACCTTTTGCTGGAGCAGGATGTCTTGCCGGCTAAAGTTGAATCAGCATTGCATTGAGTAGCTGCTGGTTGGCCCACCTAAAGGCCAATTTTTAGGTCGCTCAAACGGCTGTACTATTAGTATAATTGATGGGCTTTATTTTGGCTTTTATGGGGCTTTTCTGACATAATCCAGCCTCATTTTTATCGTCGGATTGACATACTCCCACTTAGGTTATTTAGAAGATCCTAAAAACCTAAGTAAATCATAGGTATTGATACATGAACGCATCTGCAGCTACTGATACTGGAACCACCTTTACGCAACTCTCTCCGGCGAGTTTAATCCAAAAAGCTATCGCCAACGGCGAAGGCACTCTAGCCAATACTGGCGCTCTAAACGTGATCACGGGTGCCCGCACTGGACGTTCTCCACTAGATCGGTTTGTCGTTCAAGAACCCAGCACTGCTGACCAAATCGAATGGGGCGCCGTAAATCGTCCGGTAACACCAGAAATATTTGCGGCTTTATGGGACCGTGTCACAGCCTCTTTAACTGGCCAAGACAAGTATGTGGCCAATGTCCATGTGGGCGCAGATCATGATCACTATATTCCTATTCGTATGACGACCCAAACCGCATGGCAAAACTTGTTTGGCCAAAACTTATTTATCGTGCCACAAAACTACAATCCTGCAGGTAAAAGCGAGTGGCAAATTCTTAATGTGGCTAATTTTGAGTGTCAGCCAGAGCGAGATGGCACTAATAGTGATGGCTGTGTGATGATTAACTTTACCCAGCAGAAGGTATTATTAGCAGGCATGCGCTACGCGGGAGAAATGAAAAAAGCCATGTTCTCTGTGCAAAACTTCCTCCTACCAGCACATGATGTATTGCCCATGCATTGCTCTGCCAATGTAGGCGATGATGGCAAAACCACTTTATTTTTTGGTTTGTCTGGTACCGGTAAAACTACCCTTTCTGCAGACCCAGAGCGCTATTTGATTGGTGATGATGAGCATGGCTGGGGCGAAGGTGTGGTGTTCAATATTGAAGGTGGTTGTTACGCTAAAACCATTAACCTCAGTAAAAAGAACGAGCCCATCATTTGGGATGCAATCAGATTTGGCGCCATCGTCGAGAACGTATGGTTAGATGATGAGAGTAAACAAGCTGATTATGATAATACGGACATCACAGAAAATGGACGGTGTGCCTATCCTTTAGAGCATATTGAAAAACGTACGCAAAAGAATTTAGCGGGTGAGCCAGAGGCCATCATATTTTTAACCTGTGACTTGACCGGTGTGTTACCTCCCGTATCCATCTTGACTAAAGAAGCTGCAGCGTATCACTTTTTAAGTGGTTACACTGCTTTGGTTGGCTCCACAGAAATGGGTTCTAGTGCAGCCATCCGCTCGACCTTTTCTACTTGTTTTGGCGCCCCCTTCTTTCCTCGTCCAGCAGGTGTTTATGCGGAGCTTTTGATGAAGCGTATTGAGTCTTTTGGTAGCAAAGTGTATTTGGTTAACACGGGTTGGACGGGAGGTTCATACGGTACCGGTAAACGCTTCAGTATTCCAACTACCCGTGCCATTATTGCGGCCATCCAAAGTGGCAATATTGCTGAAGCTGCAACACAACACTTAGCGGGACTCAATGTTGATGTGCCAACGACCCTTGAGGGCGTAGACAGTGCTTTGCTCAACCCTCGCAACACTTGGCAAGATCAGGATGCATACGACACAGAGGCTGCCACTCTAATCGGCAAATTTAATGAAAATTTTAAACGTTTTAGTGTCTCAGAAGCCATCGTTAATGCAGGTCCGCAGCCCAGCTAAATAATCTGAAGCAGAGATTAACAATAATTAAAAGGGCCGCTAGAGGCCCTTTTTTTTGGCTTGATCAAAGGCGCCTTTAAAAACTACCGTGCGCCCCCATTATATTGAGTTGAGTTTTTGAGATAAGAAGGATGCTTAGTCCGTGATAAATCAACAAATTGCTACCGAACTTGCGGTTCAAAGATGGCAAGTAGATGCTGCAGTTACATTGTTAGATGAAGGCTCAACAGTGCCCTTTATCGCCCGCTATCGCAAAGAAGTGACGGGTGTACTGGATGATACTCAATTACGCGCTTTAGAAGAGCGTCTTGGCTACCTGCGTGAGCTTAACGCTCGCAAAAAAACTATTTTGGATAGCATTGATAAACAAGAAAAACTAACCCCAGAATTAGCTAAACTCATTGATGCGGCTGACAGTAAAACACGATTAGAAGACCTATACTTGCCGTTTAAAACGAAGCGCCGAACTAAGGCTCAAATTGCCATAGAGGCAGGCTTGCAGCCACTGGCGGATGCTCTGCTCAAAGACCCCACCCTAGACCCAGAACAAGTTGCAGAGACTTATCTTAATATTGACCTTCAAATCACCCATATAAAAGACGCCTTAAATGGTGCTAAGCAAATACTCATGGAGCGTTTTAGTTTAGCTGCAGACCTACTCGCAGAATTGCGTCACCTTGGTTGGCAAGATGCGCAATGGCAAACCCAAGTAGTTGATGGCAAAGAGCAAGTGGGGGTCAAGTTCCAAGATTACTTTGAGTTTCAAGAAGCGCTAAAGACGATTCCCTCCCACCGGGCCTTGGCTATATTAAGGGGCCGTAACGAAGGCATTTTGCAGGCCACTATACTGTGGTCTAAACATGAACACTTGCCTTATGAGTCAAGGGTGGCATTTTATTGGAATATTAAGGATGAAGGCCGAGCCGCAGATAAGTGGCTCAACGAAGTGGTGCGTTGGACTTGGCGTGTGAAGCTTGCCAGTCAGTTAGAAACGGCGCTTATTAGCCGTGTTAGAGAGGCATCAGAAGACAGCGCCATAGGGGTCTTTGCCAATAACTTAAAAGACTTATTATTGGCCGCTCCAGCTGGTGATAAGGTGACCCTTGGTTTAGACCCAGGCCTACGTACTGGCGTCAAGGCAGTGGTGGTAGATGCCACAGGGAAATTGCTGACCACCGAAACTATTTTCCCCCATGTGCCCCATAATAAATGGCAGGCTGCGTCAGCCCTTTTGGTAAAGTGGTGCCAAACTTATCAAATACAGCTCGTGGCTATTGGCAATGGAACGGGCTCGCGCGAGACTGATAAGCTGGTTAAGGAAGTTCAAGCAAGCCTAGAAACTCACGCTCCCCAACGAATTATTATTAGTGAAGCGGGGGCGTCAATCTATTCTGCATCGGCCCTTGCTGCGGCAGAATTTCCAGATTTGGACGTGAGTTATCGAGGAGCGGTCTCGATTGCGAGGCGGCTACAAGACCCATTAGCAGAATTAGTTAAAATTGAACCTAAGGCGATTGGTGTAGGCCAATATCAGCATGACGTCAGCCAAGTGCAGTTGATCCGAAAACTGGATAATGTGGTTGAAGATTGTGTCAATAATGTGGGCGTTGATCTTAATACTGCATCGGCGCCGTTATTAGAGCGTGTGGCAGGCCTGAATAAAACCATGGCAGAGAATATTGTGATCTATCGTGATATCAATGGGGCCTTTAATAATCGTAAGCAGTTGCTTAAAGTCAGTCGGCTGGGCGATAAGGCGTTTGAGCAATGTGCTGGGTTTTTACGCATCCGTGGTGGTGATAACCCTTTAGATGGCACCTCTGTTCATCCAGAAGCCTATGCTTTAGTTGACCAATTAGCTGGGCAGCTCAAACTCACTGTGTCTGACCTTATGGGGAGTGATCAACTGCAACAGATCCAGGTTAGACAAATGCATGATCAAGGCGTGGGTGAGCACACTCTCAAAGATTTGTTGAGTGAGCTGCAAAAGCCTGGGCGTGACCCAAGGCCAGAATTTCGTATGGCTAAGCTTACAGAGGGTGTGGAAAGTATTAAGCAGTTAATTCTAGGCTCTATCATGGAAGGCACTGTGAGCAATGTGACTAATTTTGGTGCCTTTGTAGACCTTGGGGTTCACCAAGATGGTTTGGTCCATATCTCGGCTTTAGCACACCAGTATGTTAAAGATCCTCATGACATCGTAAAGGCTGGGGACATTGTCAAAGTGAAGGTAATGCAAATCGATGTGCCGCGCAAACGTATTGGACTCTCTATGCGCTTAAGTGATGAGTTGCCAACCCAAGATGATCAGCCTAAGGTTCACAAGTCTCGCCCCAATGTCGATGTGGCACCGCAGGAACCTGCTCGCGCTGCTCCAGCGCAATCGCAACAATTGCTGGGTAGTATGGCGCAAAAGCTAAAGGAAGCTCAGTCACGCTTAAAAAAAGCAAACTAAAACAGAATTTGACGCCCAGCTAGACTAAGCTTTTTATGTCCTTAGTCGTTGGCTATTTAACACTATTTGGAGCACCAGATGCCCGCTTATTTACAACAACACCTTCAGCAGGTGAAACAATCACCTGTCGCCATAACCTTGAAGAGTTTGCAGTGTGGAATTGAAAAAGAAGGCTTAAGGGTAGACCTGAGTGGCCGTGTGAGCCATAAGGATCACCCACTATCCCTTGGATCAAGCTTAACCCATGGCAGCATTACCACAGACTATTCAGAAGCACTTTTGGAATACATTACTCCTGTGTTCCAAAGCCCTACTGCTGCCCTAGATTTTATGCAGCAATTGCATAGTTACAGTGCCAGTAAGTTGCAGGGGTTGGGTGAGTATGTTTGGCCTGCTAGCATGCCCTGTTACCTTGATGGTGAGGATGATATCCGTATTGCAGACTTTGGGAGCTCCAATACAGGTAAGCTGAAACACACTTACCGCGTTGGTTTGGCGTGGCGCTATGGTAAAACGATGCAGTCTATTGCAGGCCTGCACTTTAATTTCTCGCCGCAAGATCATTTTTGGCCAGCGTATCAACAACTGCTTAATAATGAACAGACCTTGCGTGACTTTCGCTCCAGCCAATATTTTAGTTTGATCCGTAATTTTAGGCGTCACTCGTGGATTTTATTATATCTTTTTGGAGCCTCACCAGCCTTAGATTCAAGTTTTGTTAAAGGCCGTGAGATAGACTTAGAGGAAGGCCCTGATGGATGCTTAATTGGACCTTACGCCACTTCTTTGCGCATGAGTGACTTGGGCTATAATAATAAAGTTCAGTCAGTATTGAATTTGTGTTTTAACCACTTAGATACCTATGCTAAGTCCCTGGAACATGCTATTTCTACGCCCCTATCTCAGTACGAGAACATAGGCGTAAAAGTAGATGGTGCTTATCGTCAACTCAATGCTAACTTACTCCAAATTGAGAACGAATATTATAGTGATATCCGCCCTAAACGAGTAGCTCGCGCCGGTCAAAAGCCGGTACATGCGCTTAAAGAATCTGGTGTAGAGTACGTAGAAGTCAGAAACATAGATCTCAATCCCTTTTTGCCACTCGGCATTGATGCACAACAAAGTCAGTTTATTAATGTCTTTTTGTGCTGGTGTTTGTTTGATCAAAGTCTAGAAATTAGCGACCAAGAATGCGATTTAATTAAAACCAATCAAGCCGTTGTCGTGCGCCAAGGGCGCAAACCTGGATTGATGCTTGGAACTTGCAGTGGGCCTAAGAGTTTGCAGTCGCTGGGCTTTGAGATGATTTCTAAGCTGCGCTTAGTGGTTGACGTAATGCCTGATAAAACAGAGGTATTAGAGGCTATCGATGCTATGGAAGCGCGCCTAAAAGACTCATCGTTGACACCGTCTGCGCAAGTTTTAGAGGCCATGGCGAATGGCAACTTGTCACATCAAGCCCTATCCTTTAAGTTGGCGCAGCAGCATCAAGCTTATCACTTAGAACAGAGTCTAAGCTCTCATCGCCAACAAGAGTTAAGTGAGCAAGTCACTGCATCTATTGCTCATCAACAGCGTATTGAAGCTGAGCAAACTGAACCCTTCGACGATTTTCTGGCAGCCTATTTGGCCCAGTAACTGGGCGCATTACCAAGGGTTTAACTGTTTAAGAAGATCACACTGCTGCCGACCACCACCAAGGCTGCGCCTAGCCAAGCACCACGACTGGGTCGCTGTCCGGTAATGAACCAAACCACAGGCAAAATAATGACGGGTGTGATGGCTGATAAGGTCATCACTATGCCGACTTCACCTCGACCTAAAGCATAAACCAACAAAGTCATACCCAAAACCAATCCTAAGGTCGCACTGCTCATAGTGCGCCACACGAATGCAGGTGTCGGTGCTGCATTGGCTTTGGCCCAGGCAAACGGCAAGGCCCGTACAAGCAATAATACGACGGCAGCAAAGCCGACTCTAATGGCGGACGCTGCAATAGGGTCAGCACCAGCTAAGAGTACAGGTTTGGCCAATACAGCGCCTGCTGCTTGGCCAAACGCCGCCGTCAGTCCAATTAAAATCCCCCAACCCAAATGACCACTCACTTTTTCTAAGCGATGCTGGCCTTCGTTTTTGCGACCCCACCAAACAGCATTCACAACGCCCAGTAGAATTAAGCCACAGCCAATTAATAGATTTGTGCTAAGGGTTTCACCCAACCAGATAAAGCCCATGCCAGCAGCCATTGGCGCACTGGTCGCAAATAGCACAGAATTGCGCCGGGGTCCGATGCGCTTTAAAGCTTGCATGAGCGCTGTATCACCAATCACAATGCCTACTAAGCTAGAGCCAATTAGGGCGAGCATGGCGTTGTTAGGGACGCTTGACCATAAGCCCATAATGCTGGTGATGACAATCAGCACGGTCCCAGCAAAGACGACTCTATAGCGATTGAAGGCCACCGCTCCAAAGTGGTGAACCCCGGGGGCCGCTAAAATAGCGGTAAAAGTCCAGCATACTGCAGCGGCTAGGGCAGCCAGTTCGGCAATCGGTAAATTGCTCATGTTATTCCTTTAAACTAGACAAGGGCGCCAGAATAGCAGTTCTTGGCTATAAATCCACTAAATACCCTACCTCTTTGCTGCTACCAGCTAACTGGCCCAGAAGTAAATATTAAGGCTATAATGTGTTCTTTAAATAGCCTCCTTTAAGATTCACTGAGACATCTATGTATTGCCCCTTTTGTACTCATCCTGAAACCAAAGTAATCGACTCGCGACTAGTTAGCGAAGGTGAACAAATTCGTCGTAGACGCGAATGCTTAACCTGCAACGAGCGCTTTACGACCTTTGAAGTGGCCGAACTATTGATGCCCAGAGTGGTTAAGCAAGACGGCACCCGCCAGCCTTTTGATGAAGACAAATTACGTGCTGGCATCTTAAGATCCCTAGAAAAGCGCCCCGTTAGTATTGAAGCTATTGAAGCCAGCCTAAATCGTATTAAACACTCTTTGCGTGCGAGTGGAGAGCGCGAGGTAGGCACTCAGTTGGTGGGTGAGGCGGTCATGGCACAATTGCGCCAGTTAGACGAAGTGGCATATGTGCGCTTTGCCTCTGTGTATCGTAGTTTTAAAGACCTTAATGAGTTTCGCGAAGAAATTGAGCGCTTAGAACAAGAGCACCAGGGTAGCTAATGGCGATTCAATCCATGCACCATGAATTTATGACATTAGCTTTAAAGCAAGCCAGTTTTGGACAGCTGATTGCGCGGCCTAATCCAGCCGTTGGATGTGTGTTAGTTAAAAACAACCAGGTCGTAGGAACCGGATATACCCAACAGGTAGGTGGCCCTCATGCCGAAGTGATGGCCATCCAAGCTGCTGGTGATTTAGCCAAGGGAGCTATTGCGTATGTCACCCTAGAGCCTTGTGGCCATTATGGGCGCACCCCCCCATGTAGCTTAGCCCTCATAGAGGCGGGTGTAAGTGCTTTGGTGTACGGTTGCCAAGACCCTAACCCTTTAGTTGCAGGGCAGGGTCTAAGCCAACTAAGGACGGCAAAAATTGAGGTTATTGGACCAATTATGGAGACAGAATGTAAGCGATCTAATCGTGGGTTTTTGCAACGTATGAAAACTAATAAACCCTACGTGATCAATAAATTGGCGATGAGTTTGGATGGTCGAACAGCGATGGAATCTGGTGAAAGCCAATGGATTACTGGACCTGAAGCAAGGGCTCAGGTGCATCTATTGCGGGCCCAAAGTTGTGCAGTAATTACTGGCATTGGGTCTATATTGCGAGATAATCCAAGCATGAATGTGCGGGCTGATGAACTGATTTTAGCGGGGGTGGCTGAGGCCACGATTGAGTTGATCAAACAACCTTTGCGTGTCGTACTGGATAGCCAGTTGCGTTTGCCCACCTCGGCTAAAATTTTGCAGCAGCTTGGTTCAGTATTAGTCATGACTTGTGTGGCCGACCTGCAGCGGCACCAGGCTTTGATCGACATGGGCGTGGAGCTAGTGGTCTGTGCTGCAGATGACCAGGGTAAAGTTGATTTATCCTCAGTACTGACTATATTGGGCCAACGTCAGTGCAATCAGGTGCTGGTAGAGGCTGGTGCAGGATTAAGTGGGGCTTTCTTAAAGGCTGGTCTAACCCATCATTTAGTGGTGTATATGGCGCCCAAGTTGTTGGGCAGTCAGGCTAAAGCTTTATTTAATCTACCCTTGGACACAATGGCGCAGGCTGTTGATGTCGATATTAAAGGTATCTCACAAGTGGGTAACGATTGGCGTATCGATGCTACTCCAAAACGCCCTGATAACTAGCCACTGCTCAGGAAATCTGGCACAATGGCCCGCTCGTTGGCCTGCTCAATAACCTCTTGTTCTGGTCATGAAACTAAGCATGGGTTAGCGCATGAACATGAACACCTCCGTCGAACTTATCGAAGACCTCCGACAAGGAAAAATGATCATCCTTATGGATGATGAAGATCGTGAAAATGAAGGTGATCTGGTGATGGTTGCGGAGCAAGTGCGACCAGAAGACATTAATTTTATGGCCAAGCACGCCCGAGGCCTAATATGCCTCACCTTGTCTCGAGAACATTGCGCAAAGCTGGATTTACCTTTGATGGTAAAAAGTAATGGCACCGCTTATGAGACTAACTTTACAGTGTCGATTGAAGCGGCTAAAGGTGTGACGACGGGTATTTCTGCTGCCGATCGCGCTTATACGATTCGCACCGCTGTAGCTAGCAGTGTTAAGCCAGAAGACATCGTGCAACCGGGTCACGTATTTCCGTTAATGGCAAAAGAAGGTGGGGTGTTAACTCGTGCTGGCCATACGGAAGCGGGCTGTGATTTGGCCCGTCTTGCAGGCTATAGCCCGGCCGCAGCCATCGTCGAAATTATGAATGACGACGGTACCATGGCGCGGCGTGATGACCTTATGACATTTGCCGCTGAACACGATTTAAAAATTGGGACTATTGCGGATTTAATCCACTTTCGTAACCTCAATGAAAAGACGGTCACGAAAGTGAGCTCGCACCCGTTGCCCACGCGCCATGGCGAGTTTACCTTACACACTTATGAAGACAGCATTTATGGCGGCACCCATGTCGCACTCACCATGGGCAACATTAAGCCTCAGGACTCCACCATTGTGCGAGTGCACATGGCGGATGTATTGCGAGATCTTGTGGGTGCAGTGCCCTCTTTGCCTAAATGGACTATTGATTCATCGCTAGAGCGAATTGCTAGAGAGGGCCAAGGCGTATTAGTATTGTTGGGCCAAACGGATGATCGTAATCTTCGAGGCAGTATTGATGCCTTTTTTGAAACGTCTGTCCCGCGTCAGTTCAATACAGATGGCTCTGGGGCATATCTAAATGTAGGGACTGGGTCACAAATTTTGCGCGACTTAGGTGTAGGCAAGATGCGTTTACTCAGCCAAGAAATGAAATTCAATGCCATTTCAGGTTTTGATTTAGAAATAGAAGAGTACATTGACTGTAACCACTAAGTGGAAACAGCATGGTAATTGCAAGGAATATATATGTCTGTAACTCACATTGAAGGCCGTTTTAATGACGCCAATGGTCACTACACTCTTGTTGTTGGCCGTTTTAATTCATTTGTAGTAGAAAGCTTAGTCGAAGGAGCCCTAGACACTCTTAAACGTCATGGCGTTGATGCGGATAAAATCCGTGTAGTGCGAGTGCCTGGTGCTTTTGAGATCCCCTTGGTCGCACAAAAAATTGCTCAACAAGGCAAAGATGACGCCATTATTACCCTTGGTGCAGTCATTCGGGGTGGCACGCCTCATTTTGAATATGTGTCTGGTGAAGCCTCCTCAGGGATCTCCAAAGTCTGCCTAGAACATGGCATACCAGTTGCCAACGGCATATTAACAGTGAATTCGATAGAACAAGCGATTGAGCGAAGTGGCACGAAAGCGGGTAATAAAGGTGAAGAAGCCGCTATGTCGGCGCTTGAAATGGTTAGCCTGTTACGACAGCTAGAGGCATAAATGAGCACAAATAAGGCTCGTCCAGACCGTCGCCGTGCAGCTAGGGAACTAGCCTTACAGGCCTTGTATCAAATACACATGAGTGGCGCCAGTGCGGTGGATGTGCAGGCTGAATTTTTAGTAGACCAAGACTTTAAAAACGCAGACAAGCGCATGTTTGGACAACTTTTGCGCGGTGTTGCTGCGCAAAGTGATAGCCTTGATACCATGATCGAGCAGCATTTAGATCGCAAACTCAGTGATTTAGACCCCATTGAACTGAACGTACTGCGCATGGGGGCTTATGAACTAAGTGACTCAGTGTCAGTACCCTATCGGGTGGTGATTAATGAATGCATTGAGCTGGGTAAAATATTTGGTGCGACTGACGGTCACAAATACGTTAATGGCATCCTAGACAAGATCGCACTCAGCCACCGCGCTGTAGAAATTGCAGCAAAACAAAATGCCAGCTCTCGCTAGTTAAAGTATGTGAATGCCATGGGCGAATTTGATCTTATAAAGCGCTATTTTGATCGCCCTGAACTTCGGCCTGGTGCGGCGATGGCCCTTGGGCCAGGTGACGATTGTGCTTTACTCCAAGTCCCCTCTAAACACCAGTTATCGATAAGTAGTGATACCTTCGTAGCGGATGTGCATTTTTTAACTGACATGGCTGCTGACCAAATTGCGCAACGCTGTTTAGCCGCCAGTGTGAGTGACTTAGCCGCCATGGGTGCCACGCCAGCGTGGTTTAACCTATGTTTGACCCTGCCCAGTGCAAATGCAGCTTGGGTGAGTTGTTTTAGTGACGGGTTAGCGACGCAAGCTCAAGCCTGTGCGATCAGTTTAGCCGGTGGGGACACAACGCGTGGGCCATTAACTATTAGCATTCACGCGATGGGTTTGGTGCCTACGGGTGAGGCTATTACCCGCAGTGGTGCTCAAATAGACGACGTCATTATGGTGTCTGGTAGTTTGGGGGATTCAGCAGCAGGACTGCAAATCATACAACAAGGTGATACCACACACCCCCTGAGTAAACGCTATTGGAATCCCACGCCACGTATAAAACTTGGGCAATGGTTAAGGCACAAAGCCAGCGCTTGTTTGGACGTCTCTGATGGCTTAATTCAGGATTTAGGCCATATCTTATCAGCCAGTGGTTGTGGTGCAGATATACAACTACAAGACCTGCCTTTGTCTGCTGCGTTGTTGGCTAATGTATCACCAAGTCAGGCCCAAGACTTTGCCCTTAGTGGGGGTGAAGATTTTGAACTGTGTTTTACTTTGCCTGCTCATTTAGTGGCAGTAGCACAAGCCTATTCACTGTCTCAAAACCTACCACTGACCGCCATAGGTCGCACCAGTGCTGAGTTAGGTTGTCGCATTTGGAACGAGGATAAGGGCTTGGTTACTGCTCGTCAAGGCTATCAACACTTTTGAGGAGTTATGCCATGAAGCCGGTTAAAGTCGAACCCAATTGGTTCAATCCAATCCATCTGTTAGCATTTGGATTTGGCAGCGGTGCTGCACCCAAAGCCCCAGGTACTTGGGGTACTTTGGCGGCCGTGTTAATTTACTGGCCACTATCCCAACTTTCACCTGAGCATTATTTACTGATGCTACTAGTGACTAGTGTGATGGGTATCTATATCTGTGGGCAAACAGCAAGAGACCTTGGCGTGCATGACCATGGCAGTATTGTGTGGGATGAGTTTGTCGGTTTTTGGATTACCATGTTCGCGGCCCCAGTGGGATGGGTATGGGTGGTGGTGGGGTTTGTGCTGTTTCGTTTTTTCGATATTATCAAACCATGGCCAATAAGCTGGATTGACAAAAGAATCACCGGTGGATTCGGCATCATGTTAGATGATGTGATCGCCGGGGTGATGGCAGCTGTGGTGCTTCAGGGGATCGCTTGGTGGCTTTAAACCAAAATCATTTTGGTGCGCACCAATGACAACCGAAGGCAGTAAAGAGCTAAAAAACTAAACAGTACAAAGCTCCAACCAGCAATCGATAGGCTTAAGAAAGTCCACTGTATTTCTGCACATGAACCTGAGCCTTTAAACATGGTGATAATCACCTCAACCAAAGGAAAGGCATCAACCATATAACTAAAGCTGGGGCCACAAGCAGGCACTAAGTCTGCGGGTAAGCTTTGTAGGTACAATTGCCTTCCAGCAGCCCCCAAACCTAGTAAACTGAGTAGGAAGAGTAAAAAACCATAGCGCCTATGGCCGCCAAAATAGGGATTGTGTAAAGCGGCGAGCATGAATATAAAGGCCATGCCTAGATAAACAAAACGCTGACCCATACAAAGCATGCATGGGTCTAGACCCATAACAAACTCCATGTATAAACCGATTCCTAAAATCACCGCACAAGCGGCAAAGCCAAAGATAAATTGCCCACGGAAACCGGCGTATTTCATGTTCAATGCCAACTTTTGATGATATTGCGTCTAGTCGAAAGCAGATCTGCAAACCAACTAACGCTAATTTTAAAAGAACCTATTGATTCTTCTAATGTTTATCCACACAATATACAAGAAAATTGGCTCTCGATAAACCCTAGGCCCTTTTTAGTTTCAAATAGTGACCAAAATGCGGGTTTATTAACTCAAATCTAATAAATATAAGGCTTTTATAAGGCCTCGGATCCTGTTTCACCTGTACGAATACGAATCGCTTGCTCAAGGTTGACTACAAAAATTTTGCCATCTCCAATTTTCCCAGTATTGGCAGTGTTGCTAATGGCCTCAATGACCTGATCTACCATACCGTCGTCAACTGCAGCCTCAATTTTTACCTTAGGTAAAAAATCAACCACATATTCTGCTCCACGGTAGAGTTCAGTATGACCTTTTTGACGGCCAAAGCCTTTCACTTCAGTAACTGTGACGCCTTGTACGCCCATGTCCGAAAGAGCTTCGCGTACGTCGTCTAATTTAAACGGTTTAATGATTGCACTAACCAATTTCATTGGGGGATTCCTTTACACTAAAAGTTAATAAATGACATATTGTCTAGCATAGGGGGTTGCAGGGATTGTGCCAACTTTATTGGCCTAAAAACACCTAAATATCCACTAAATTGGTGATAATAGCGTGTGCCAAGCCCTAAAGTAGCGCGATGGCTATGCGCTACGCACCGAAATAGGGCGTATCGCTATAAGCTTGAGTGCGGCTTAAGATTGGCCTGCTAGACTTAAGGTCTAATCCCCACTGCCAAGGAAATGCCATGTCTTACGCGATCACATATAGCCGCGCTTACGTAGGCATTGAAGCCCCTTTAATGAGTGTGGAAACCCACCTGAGTAGTGGCTTACCTGCACTAACTATTGTGGGGTTGCCTGAAACTGCGGTCAAGGAAAGCAAAGACCGGGTGCGCAGCGCGATTATCAATGCCGGCTTCGAGTTTCCTGCGAAACGCATCACTATTAATTTGGCCCCAGCAGACCTGCCTAAAGAAGGCGCCCGCTTTGACTTGGCCATCGCCATTGGATTGTTGGCAGCGAGTGGGCAACTGCCCGTAGATGAAGTAAAGGCCTATGAGTTTGTGGCTGAATTAGCTCTCAGTTCTGAGCTTAGGTGTTGCCCTGCCATTTTGAGTGCTGCTGTGGCCTGTCAAGCCAGCCAACGAACTATGGTTGTGGCTCCTGCTAACGCGGCAGAAGCCATGATGCCAAACCCCAGTCGCGTCATTTGTCCAAGTCATTTAAATCAACTCAGCCAATGGTTACATGACCCAGAAAAACAAACACAGCCTTTATGTCCAGCGACGGGGGTTGCGTCTTATCCGAGCGCAGAGTTGGCAGACGTACGTGGCCAGGAACAGGCTAAACGCGCCTTGGTTATTGCAGCTGCCGGCAATCATAACTTGCTCATGTGTGGTCCTCCGGGTACGGGTAAAACCATGCTTGCGCAGCGGTTGCATGCACTACTTGCCCCCCTTACAGAAAAACAGGCCCTAGAACTTGGGGCCATTAATTCGAGTCTTGGCTTGTTTAATCCTGATACGTGGCGCCAGGCTCCTTGGCGAGCGCCCCATCACAGCGCCTCTGCGGTGTCTTTAGTGGGTGGAGGGTGAGTGCCAAGAGCCGGCGAAATCAGTCAGGCGCATCATGGTGCCTTATTTTTAGACGAACTGGCAGAATTCCCTCGGCATGTGCTCGATAGCCTAAGACAGCCCCTAGAAAGTGGCCACATTCACCTATTAAGGGCAGCCTATCAGAGTATATTACCAGCCCAATTCCGTTTGGTTGCAGCGACTAATCCCTGCCCTTGTGGCTATTATGGAGATGAGCACAAAGCCTGTCGCTGCACGCCCACTAAGGTGGCTAATTACCTGCAGCGCCTATCGGGGCCCTTGCTTGATCGAATTGACTTGCAAGTGGCAGTGCAAAGACCTTCGCCTGAAGTTCTATTAATGCCAAAAAAAGGATTAGATACACAAACAGCAAAACGTTGGGTGGTACAGGCCCAAGTAAGACAGCTAGCAAGGAGCGGGCTACTTAATGGTGATTTGCCATGGGCCGAATTGGAGGCGTGTACAAAACTTAAGTCTGTTGATGATAAGTTGCTAAAAAACGCCATATCAAGACTGCACTTATCTCCCCGAGGCATCCATAAAGTGCTCAGAGTGGCGCGCACTATTGCCGACTTAGACCACACCAACACGATCCATAAAAACCATTTACTCGAGGCCCTAAGTTATCGCAGATTGGATGTCCTGAGCATGGAAATAGAGCAAGCTTAGGGCACAGTGCTAATAAAATAAGCATCAATCACCACCACATTTGACCACCAATTAAGGCGCATCAAAAGTAAAAAACCCCTATAATGCTCAGCTGATTTTTTGCCTTTTACTCTGAGTTATTATTTTGTGAGCCGCCTTAATCCACGCCAACAAGAAGCCCTAGAAGCCATTACTGGCCCAGTCCTTGTACTAGCGGGTGCTGGCTCAGGTAAAACCAGTGTAATCACCCAAAAAATTGCCTATTTAATAGCTGAGTGTGGCCTCAAAGGGCATCAGATTATCGCCCTTACCTTTACCAACAAATCTGCCCATGAAATGAAAGAGCGGGTAAGTAGCTTGATGACAGGCAAAGAAGCTCGTGGACTAACCGTGTCAACCTTCCATAATTTGGGTCTTAATATCATTCGTAAAGAAGTGGAGGCTTTGGGTTACAAACCAGGCTTCTCCATCTTTGATTCCCAAGATGTATTGGCCCTCTTAAAAGACCTGACCCATCAAGAATTTGAAGCGGCAGAAGACGCATGTGAACCCATTCAACACCTCATTTCTAACTGGAAAAACGATCTCATTAGCCCATCCAGAGCTATGGCGGGTGCCAATGGCCCTGAGCAAGTGCTTGCAGCGCGAGTCTATGAGGCGTATCAAAAAACCCTAAAGCTCTACAACGGTGTAGATTTTGATGATTTAATCCTGCAGCCAGTGGAGCTATTTAAGCACCGAGCAGATATTTTAGAAAAGTGGCAAAACAAAGTGCGTTACTTGCTGGTGGACGAATACCAAGATACTAATAGTTCACAGTATTTGTTAGTTAAGCAATTGGTAGGCCAGCGCAGCAATTTTACTGTGGTGGGTGATGACGACCAATCCATTTACGCGTGGCGTGGTGCACGGCCAGAAAACTTAGCTGAGTTGCAGGCCGACTTTCCCTCCCTAAAAGTAGTTAAGTTAGAGCAAAACTACCGCTCCACTGGTCGCATCTTAAAAGTAGCCAACCAGCTTATTGCTAATAATCCCCACGAATTCAGCAAGGCTTTATGGAGTGATAAGGCTTTTGGTGACCCTGTTCGAGTGATCAGTTGTCGAAATGAAGATGCTGAAGCTGAGCGTATTGCAACAGAGATTTTGCAATTTCAATTACAAAATGAAGCGGAATTCAGAGACTTCGCCATCCTTTACCGGAGTAACCACCAAGCGCGGTTGATGGAGTTAAAGTTACAGTCTTATAAAGTGCCTTACAAAGTGAGTGGCGGTCAATCCTTCTTTGCTCGCACTGAAGTAAAGGACATTATGGCGTATCTTAAAATATTATTAAATCCGGCCGACGACAACGCCTTCTTGCGAATTGTTAATACCCCAAGGCGCGAAATTGGCGCTGCCACCCTAGAAAAGCTAGTTAACTATGCCAATTACCGAGGTGAAAGCCTTATTCGCGCCTGCCAAGAAATTGGCCTCGAGCAGTTCATCAGCGGTGCGGCCTTGGCTCGAGTGAAAGAATTTGGTCAATGGATCGAGCACCTGTCGCAAAAGTCTCAGCAAGAAGACGCCATAGCTAGTGTAAGGCAAATGGTACGTGACATGGAATATCAAGACTGGCTCTTACAAACCAGTAGTGGCCCCCCTATGGCAGAAAAACGCATGGCCAATGTGGAGACATTAATTTCATCTTTACAAAGTTCCCTAGAAAAAGCGGTGGCACAAAATGACAATGCGGACATGGGTGATGCCGTAGCACGTCTTGTGTTAATGGATCTGTTAGAGCGCCAAGAGGAAGAAGATGAAACCGACCGGGTGCAGATGATGACCTTACACTCTGCCAAAGGCCTAGAGTTTCCCCATGTCTTTTTAATGGGCATGGAAGAAGAGCTATTACCCCACAGAAACGCAGTCGAAGAAGGCAACGTTGAAGAAGAGCGGCGCTTGGCTTACGTGGGTATTACCCGAGCTAAGCGCACCTTATCCATCACCCTAGCCCGCAAGCGCAAGCAATATGGTGAACTCATAGAATGCTCGCCAAGCCGCTTCTTAGATGAATTGCCAGAAGATGATCTTGAATGGCAAGGCCGTGGTGATGACGATCCGAGTAAAAACCTTGAGCAAGGCCAAGCCACTTTGGCTGGCCTAAAAGGCATGTTTGAAGATTTTTAAGCAGACGCTAAACGTCTTTGTTGCCATTGGTATAAGCTGTGTAAAAGTAGGGTCGCAATGACTAAGCTGCCACCTTGTAAGGCAGCGGAACCGGGTTCTTCACTCAATACCAGCCAAACCCACAAAGGCCCCACAGCAGTTTCTAACAGCATTAACATGCCCACTTCAGCAGCAGGAATGCGCATGGGCCCAAGGGTAATCATGAAAAAAGCGATGGGATTCACAAACAGGCAAAGGGTGATCATGTAGCCCCATTGAGAGCCGGAAAAGGCCATAGGATCGCCCATAACCCAACTTATTAAGGCTACGGCAAGGCCTGCAAGTATCAATGAAGGGGTCATATCTCTATGACTCACCGCTCGATCGTTAACAAATTTTGCAGCCAAGGATAAGCAGCACACTAAGGCCATTAAATCACCCACTAGACTTGGTGTAGACCAGGAACCAGCTAACACCCATCCAATTCCAAAAATGCAGATAACGATCGCTACCCAAGTTGCTGGAGCAGGCATTTCTCGTAAAACCAACCAGCCTAAAACGGCAGCAAATAGTGGCTGAGAGCTAATAATAACTAACACATTAGCAACGCTACTTAAGCTAATAGCCACCACAAATGTAATGGTTG
Source organism: Candidatus Njordibacter sp. Uisw_058 (assembly GCF_047730065.1). Classification (GTDB taxonomy): domain Bacteria; phylum Pseudomonadota; class Gammaproteobacteria; order Pseudomonadales; family Balneatricaceae; genus Njordibacter. The sequence goes on along the minus strand of NZ_CP159829.1, from coordinate 2,923,495 downwards.
ATATGCAGAGAAAAAAAGATGATCTAAGAGCGGCAGCATCTCTTGGTAACAAGTTGAGATTAGGTTTGCGAAGCATCAGGATGACTAACACCATAAAGCTCATTAATAATCCACGCCAAAACAGCAGATCAAAAGCCTCAACAGAAATTAAACGAATTAATAAGCCATCAAAGCTAAGTATAAGAACGCCTAATGCGGTGAGACAAATGCCTTTCATATATTCAGAAATAAGATGAGCTCCTCAATTATAATGCACAAAAAAACCCAGCAGAAGCCGGGCTTTTTTTGGCCAAAAGCTACTTGGAGTTATCGACCAAATGGATTATAGCATCTCTAATTTCGTCTTCAGAACAGCGCTTACACATGCCTTTCGCTGGCATGGAGTTGTAGCCAAACCAAGCGTTAGAGAATAATTTATCAATACCCTTGTCAAGGCGTGGGCTCCAAGCCGCAACGTCACCCAGCATGGGGGCGCCAGCAGCACCACTATCATGGCAAGCTGCGCAACCGCTGGCATAAACAGATTCGCCTGTACGGGGCCCAGCGGCAACTTCTATTACTTCTGCAACCGGGGCTTTACAGCTTTGACCTTCTACGCAAATTCTACCTACAGCGCTAATGCGCTTAGCAATACTACTACCACTGTCGTGGTTGGCTACCACTGTGAGCGAACCAAGGCTCATAATAATACCAGCCAAAAGGCCGAACAGGGCTACAGGCTTAAATGTGATCATGTAAAATGCCTCATGATAAAGATTGAAAAGAAAGCAAACTAGCCTCAGTAGCTGGTCGCCTTACAAAAATTTGAAACGTATTATAGCGGCTTTAGCGCCCAACGGGAAAGACCCAAAGAGTATTCCTTAGCATCCACTGGGCAAATAGTTGGAACGGCTTATCCATGGTGCTAAAAATTGCTCTGTTTGAGGCCTTGAACCTCAACAACAACACACGTATCATACGGCTTCTTCGCACTAGTCCAAACGTTCCTCAGGGCGGTGCAGATGCGCCAGTAGCTCAGCTGGATAGAGTAGCAGGTTCCGATCCTGTTGGTCGGGGGTTCGACTCCCTCCTGGCGCGCCATTTATTAAATATTAATATTTAATTTTCAACAAGTTAACCTATACGTTTGTGCAACCGTAGAGCCTACCGTAGAGCCTTACAGTAGAACTATCGTTAAACTCACTGTGCTTGCGACTTTGTATCAACTTTAATTAAGTTTACTAAGTGGGGATGGGTTAATGCCGCATCAACAGTGCGTGCCACATACGTTTATTAAAGCAGGTGTTTATTACTATACTAGACGTGTGCCCAAAAGCGTGCGACATCATTATGGCTGCAAGTTAATCAGTTTTTCATTACGCACAAAATTCGCCAAAATCGCATCAAAGCGTGCAGAACAGATGAGCGCTAAGTTTGAGCATGTGTGGTTTCAGTTAAGTTTAGGCAACAAGGCAGAACACAAAGGCATTTTAGACAATGCGGCTGAAGTTGATGTACCCAAACTATCTCAGGCGTTGGAATACTACCTCCAGCAAAAGGCTGGCAGCAAGAGCAAAAACTTCACTCAATCTAACCACATTGCATGTAATGCTTTGTTCGCGTTAGTGGGTGATAAACCCATAAATCAATATCAGCGTAAAGACGCGATGCAATTGCGTGATTATTTGGTTAATAAGAAGTTGGCTGGCACAACAGTAAGACGCAATGTGGGCTGTGTCCGCACTATCATCAACTTTGCTATGAGCGAGTATTCGCTGGAGATGAATAATCCATTTCATAACCTCTTCATAGAGAAGCAGGCGCGCACCGTGAGGCGACTTCCAGTGCCACTGGATAGATTGATCGTTATACAACAAGAATGCATGGAAATCGCCGATGAGAGACGGCTGTTGATACTTCTGCTGTCTGGTTCATTGATGCGCTTGAGTGAAGCGGCTGGTTTATTGCAAGAAGATATTGTGATGAAAGGCGATATGATGATCGCTTGTATAAGACCAAATAAACTAAGGGACTTGAAAACCCGTTCAAGCGAACGACAAATACCATTGGTGGGTCTTGCGCGTCACGCTGTTGAAGTGTTGCTGTGCAATAAGAGCAGATCATTATTCCCAATAATGGTGGGTAATGAATTGAACGGTAATTCAGTTTCAGCGGCTGTGAATAAATGGCTAAAACCACGGGTTGTAAAAGGCGTAACGGCGCATTCGTTTAGGCATACAGGTAGAGACCTACTGCGCGAAGTAGAGTGTCCAGTGCCTGTGATTGATGCAATTGGAGGTTGGGTTACTGCAAAATCTGCGGGCGAAGGTTATGGCGCAGGGTATTCATTGGCAGTAATGGAGCAATATCTTGAACGGGCGTTTGCGTTGGTATCTGCGAGAAGGTGATCGTTGCTTTGCATAGTAATAGTATAAAAACGAAGAGCATGAAGCGAAGGGAAGTTGATGGACAAACAGTCTGAAAAAAAGCATGCGAACATCTGACAGTCTTTAATTTTCACAGATGGAAACAGAGAGGCAGTTTATATAATTGTTGCGCTTGATAACCCTGGACCTACTGCATCTTAATTGGCTGCACACTTTGCTTTCCTAAAAGCGATATTGATACGGCAAGAGTCGGTATCAGAAAACGTTATATACGAAGTCCCAGATCTAAATGGGCACACTTTTCATCGATGAGTTTTTACCAGATGGATATATGCATTTTTTGAGGTATTGCATGTTTATTTTTTTGCTCTTTTTATGATTTTGAATTATTTGCTTTAATTAGATACCTAAAATTTTAATTTCTAATATACTCGTAACTCTTTTCTAATGTTAAACAATACTTTTTGGAACTACGAATGACTGAAAAACTTACCCTGCAGCAAATGGAATCGTTCTTGTGGGGGACGGCTGACATTCTCAGAGGCAACATGGATGCATCTGAATTTAAGGACTATATCTTTGGAATGTTGTTCCTTAAACGTCTCTCAGATGCGTTTGACGAAGCACAGGAAAGCGTAGTTGAACACTACCTCTCTACTGGCAAGTCACAAGCAGATGCTCAGAGACTAGCGGCAGATGAGGATGAGTACGACAAGACTTTCTTTGTACCTGAGAGAGCACGTTGGTCTAACCTCAAAGACCTCAAGCACGACATTGGTTCTGAACTAAACAAAGCAACTGAAGCGATTGAGGAACACAACTCGTCACTCGAAGGTGTGCTGGTCTCTATCGACTTCAATATCAAGAACAAACTATCTGATAAGAAACTCCAAGACCTTCTGTCCCACTTCTCACGGCATCGACTTCGTACAGTAGACTTTGATTCTGCTGACCTATTGGGTGATGCATACGAATACCTGATTAAGCAGTTTGCAGACTCAGCAGGTAAGAAAGGCGGTGAGTTCTATACTCCAAGTGAAGTTGTATGGTTGTTAGTGTCACTCCTGAAACCCACGGTAGGCATGAAGATTTATGACCCCACAGCAGGGTCAGGGGGTATGTTGATACAAACCCGCAACTATCTTATTGCTAAGGGTGAGAATGCTCAGAACCTGTCTCTGTATGGTCAGGAGATGAACCTGAACACATGGGCAATCTCTAAGATGAATATGTTCCTGCATGGTGTGTTTAATGCAGACATCCGTAAAGGTGACACTCTAGGCGACCCACAACACACTCGTGGTGGTGAGTTGATGTCCTTCGATCGTGTGATTGCCAACCCTCCGTTCTCACTCAAGAAGTGGGGTAAGGAGGGTGCGGATAGTGACCCCTATGGTCGTTATCCCTATGGCACACCACCCAAGGATGCAGGTGACCTTGCGTTCATTCAGCACATGATTGCGTCTCTTAATGCAGAAGGCAAAATGGGTGTGGTTGTTCCTCATGGAGTATTGTTCAGAGGTTCAAGCGAGAAAGAGATTCGTAAAGGCATCCTTGAGGATGACCTATTAGAAGCAGTGATTGGTCTTCCATCAGCATTGTTCTATGGCACAGGTATTCCTGCGGCACTGTTGATTATCAACAAGAAGAAACCTGTTGAGCGTAAGGGTAAGGTTCTCTTCATCAATAGTGAGTTGGAGTATCAGGAAGGTAAGAACCAAAACAAACTGCGAGATGAAGACATTCAGCACGTTATGGATGTCTACGATGCATACGAGAATGAAAGACGGTATTCCAAAGTTGTTGAGATGGATGAGATTCGAGAGAACGACTACAACCTCAATATTCGAAGGTATGCAGACACCTCACCACCACCTGAACAGTTTGATGTGAAGGCAATCCTAAGAGGTGGTATTCCAGTTTCAGAGATTGAAGACATCTACATTCAAGAGACTTTGGATGGTATGGATGTGTCCTGTGTGTTTGTCCGTAGAGACAATGAGTACTACGACTTCAAACCTGAGATTGAGACCAAGGAACAGATACGAGCCCACCTTAGTGATGCAGACCAATCAGTGATTACCCAGTTCGAGCGATGGTGGGATAAGTATCGTGTATCACTGCATGAGATAGATGCACAGGTGAAAGATTCTGAAGAGGTCATGTGGGGTTATCTGAAGGAACTTGGTTATGAGTAGTGTAGTTCCTGAAGGTTGGATAACTTCTAGAATTCAAGAAGTAGTACTAAAAGTTATTGATAATAGAGGTAAAACACCACCTCTTAGTGATAGTGGGTATAACCTTATTGAAGTAGCGTGTGTTAGGGATGATAAGCAATTTTTAGATTATGAAAAGATAACAAAATGCGTGTCAGAAGATACCTATCAAACTTGGTTTAGAAATGGTCATCCAAAAGTTGGTGACACTATAGTCCCTACAGTTGGAAGCATTGGAGAGTTCGCATTCGTTCGGGAGAATAGAGGATGTATTGCACAAAATTTAGTGGCACTTCGACCGTCTGCGGTCATAGAACCTTTATTCTTATACTTTCAGTGTTATAGCGAAGTTGTTCAAAACAATATTTCTAGAATTCTTATGGGAGCAGTTCAACCTAGTCTTCGAGTTCCTCATTTTCTTGAAACTTCATTACTACTCCCACCCCTCCCTGAACAAAAGAAAATCGCATCCATCCTCACCTCTGTGGACGAGGTGATTGAGAACACTCAGAAACAAATCGACAAACTCCAAGACCTCAAGAAGGCAACCATGAACGAGTTGTTGACCAAAGGCATCGGTCACACAGAGTTCAAGGACAGTGAGTTGGGACGGATTCCTAAGAGTTGGGAGGTGAGAACGGTTGGAGAACTTGGTTCTCTGAAAAATGGATTAAATAAACCTAAGGAGTCTTTTGGATATGGGACTAAATTTGTGAATATATCGGATGCATATCCAGTCCAATTGAACTGTGACTCTTTGGGAAGGTTAGATGCATCTACGAAGGAAATTAAAGACTATTCTTTGGAAGGTGGAGATTTAGTATTTGTTAGGTCTTCTGTTAAGTTAGGAGGGGTAGCGATACCTACTGAATTTTGTTACTGCGGAGAACCAGTCGTATTTTGTGGTTTCATGATTAGATTTAGACCTCATTTAAAGGGACTAGAGTCATCTTTCTTGCGTCAGTATTTGTTGAATGATGCAACTCGGGTTCGGATAGAGCGGTTAGCAACGGGAGGTGCGAATATAAATATCAATCAGGAAGCGCTATCTCAGTTTAAGGTTTTACTTCCTACCACTGAAGAACAGAAGTATTTTTCTAGCGTTAATGTTGGGTTTGAAGACTCTTTGCAGAAGTATCAGGAAAAACTCTCTCAAACCCAATCTCTCAAGAAGTCCCTCATGCAAGACCTCCTAACAGGCAAAGTCCGAGTGACGGTGAACTGATGGCATCTGACGAACTCGACAAGGTAGAACTCCCTGCACTGGAACAACTCCAGTCTTTGGGGTGGTCATATGTTGAGGGTGCAAAACTCTCTCCTGATGAATCTGATGAACGGAGTTCTCTCAAGGATGTGGTTCTTGAGAATCGACTGACTGAAAGTCTCATGCGCATCAACCCTTGGATTAATGATGAGAATCTTCGCAAGGTGGTTCGTGAATTAACTAAGACTCTGTATCCAAACCTTGTTGAAGCAAACCAAGGCATATGGACTCAAATCAATCAGTGCATCTCTGTGATGCAGGACTTGGGTAAAGGGAACAAAGGTCAGACCGTCCATATCATTGATTTCGAGAACCCTGAGAACAATGAGTTCCTTTGCACTAATCAGTTCAAAGTGTCAGGGGTTAATCAGAACATCATTCCTGACATTCTGTGTTTCGTGAATGGATTGCCTCTAGCAGTTATTGAGTGTAAATCTCCTTACATCACTAACCCGATGGAAGCAGGAATTGACCAACTCCTACGTTATGCGAACCGCAGAACACCCGAAAACGATGAGGGCGCAGAGAAACTCTTTCACTATAATTCGATGATGGTCTCTTCCCATAGAGACAAAGCACGAGTCGGTACGATTACCTCTCGCATGGAACACTACCTTGAGTGGAAAGACCCTTATCCGTTAACTGTGGAACAAGTGGGTGCTGATGAAGCATCTCAAGATGTTATGTTGGCAGGATTGTTCTCCAAGACCAACTTCCTCGATGTCCTTCAGAACTTCACTGTGTTTGAACCTGTTGATGGTCGCATTATTAAAAAGATACCAAGGTATCAGCAGTTTCGTGCAGTGCATAAGACGATTGAACGACTCAAAGACGGTGAAACACCAAAAGAAAAGTCAGGTGTTATCTGGCACACACAAGGTTCAGGCAAGTCTCTTACGATGGTATTCCTTACTATTAAGATGCGAAGAGACCCGGAACTGCGTGACTATAAACTAGTATTTCTGACTGATAGAACACAGTTGGATAATCAGTTAACGAGCACGTTTAGTAATGCTCAGGGTGAAACGATACGTCATGCAGATTCTGTTAAATCCTTAAAGGAATTACTGACTTCAGATGCCTCTGACATCATTACAGCAATGGTTCAAAAGTTTCAGGAGAGCGCAGACGATCTTGAATTCCCAGTCTTGAACAATTCAGAGAAGATTATCATTCTCGCAGATGAGGCGCATCGTACTCAATACGGAGCACTTGGTGCTGCAATTAACACAGCATTACCCAATGCCCCTCGTATTGCATTTACAGGTACTCCACTGATTAAGAGTCAGAAGACTACAAACACCTTTGGGTCATATATCGACACCTACACCATTGAGGAAGCAGTTAAGGACGGTGCAACTGTTCAAATCCTTTATGAGGGTCGAGAGGCAATGCTTCGTGTTACGGGAGACTCTTTAGACGGTCTGTTTGACGAGTACTTTGCAGATCGCAGTGAGGATGAGAAGGCGGCAATCAAGAAAAAGTTTGGTACTAACCGAGCAGTTCTTGAAGCACCCCAACGCATACGTAGAGTGTCCATGGATATACTCAAGCACTACAGGGAACACATCCAACCCAATGGGTTCAAAGCGATGATTGTTACGTCTTCTCGCAATGCGGCAATCCTCTACAAAGAAGCACTAGATAAGTTGGAAGCGCCTCAATCAGCAGTGATTATTTCTGGTGATCACAATGATGAGAAGCGTTTCTGGGATTACACAGACGGTACGAAACAGAAGAAGCAGATTGAAGACTTTAAGAAACCTCTGGGGACTGGTGAGGGTCAGTCAGACCTTTCCACCCTCATTGTGAAGGATATGCTGTTAACTGGTTTTGATGCTCCTGTTGCTCAGGTAATGTACCTAGATAGAAAACTCACCGACCATACGCTGCTTCAGGCAATTGCCAGGGTTAACCGAACTAACAAAAACAAGTTCCGTGGTTACATTGTCGATTACTTCGGGTTGTCTGACTACCTTACTGAAGCACTAGAGATTTTCTCCAACGACGATGTTGAGGGCGCATTAGTTGATTTGAAGGATGAGATACCTGTTCTCAAAAATACACACACAAGGGTGTTGTCTCATTTTGATAGTTTGGACTTAGATGATCTTGATGCCTGTATTCTTGCTTTAGAAGATGAAGTTATACGGCAGTCATTCCAAACTGACTTCCAAATCTTTGCAAAACAAATGGATATTATTCTTCCAGACCCTGCGTCAACTCCTTTTATCAGAGACCTAAGGCGACTGGGTAAGATTTCAGTGGGTGCTAAAAACCTCTATCGTGATGAGCAACTGGATATTGCAGGTGCAGGAGAAAAGGTTCGAGAACTGATTGAAGAGCACGTCTACTCCACAGGCATTGACCCCAAGATACCTCCAGTTGACCTTCTTGCAGGAAACTATGAAGAGGTTCTCAATCAGCACAAATCTCCTCGTGCTAAGGCATCTGAGGTTGAAAATGCGATTAAGCATCATATCAAAATTAACCTAGAGGATGACCCTGAGTACTATAAAAACTTGTCCGAACGACTCGAAGATATTATTCGAAGATATGGGGATAAATGGGAAGAGTTAGTTCAAATGTTATTGGGTTTCAGAGATAACATCGAGACTGACCACCAGCAACAAGCAGTTGATTTGGGTCTCTCACCGACTGAACTCGCCTTCTATAATATTCTCGTTTCTGAACTTGGTGGCAAGGATGCTTTGGGTGACAGCACAGAGTCGAAAGTTAAAGAGGTGGTTCAATCCTTGGTTCAAATGTTAGATGAAGCAACCCAGATTGTTGATTTCTTTAGTAAGTGGGATGAGCAAAAAAGAGTCAAAAGAGACATCAAACGCAAGGTTATTGAAAACTTTGACGAATCATTGGTGGCACCCATAACCGAGCGGTTTATGGATTTAGCAGAAACGAAGTTTAAGTGATGGATGGATTCCCCTTCCAAGTTGAGGTGGTTAGAACAGACCGTAAAAAGTCAGCGTCTATTCGTCTGTTAGGCGACCTAGTCAAAGTCAGTGTTCCTATGACTCTGTCTGACGGTCGCATTCGAGAACTTGTGACCAAACGCACTCCTTGGATTAAAAGCAAACTTCGGGAGCAGTCCAATAGACCAATTCCTGCACCAAGAGAATACATCAGTGGTGAGACCGTCACCTATTTTGGGAAGAACTATAGGTTAAAGGTTCTGATAGGCGACCAACCTTCAATGAAGTTAAGACGGGGTTATGTCGAAGCAACAGTCTCTAAGACAGACATAGACCCAAAGAATACTATTCGTTCCTTACTTCAGGATTGGTATAGGTCTCATGCACAGAAACGCCTAGGTGAAAAGACATTGCGTCTGGCAAAGGTTGTTGGAGTTAATCCCTCTTCGGTCACTATAAAGAACTACAAATCTCGATGGGGGTCTTGTTCTTTGAAGGGCGACATCTCATACAACTGGAGAATTATACTTGCGCCTCATAGCATAGTTGATTATGTCGTTGTCCATGAACTGTGCCATATGTTGGAACATAACCATTCAAGTAAATATTGGAAGCATGTTGAGAGTCATGTGCCTAATTGGCGTGAGTGCAAAGAGTGGTTAAAGCATAACGAGTTGGCGAATGACTTATAGATAAAGTGGAGAAATGCTGGTGTTGAATACGAGATTTATTTGTGATGAAAAATGATTACGGAAATTAGTAAAAGTCAGTATGAAGAAGGTCACCTATACCTTGTCAATGATAAAAATGTAGCATTTATTAATGGACCTGATGGACCTATGTCTAAATGGCTAGCCAGTTTAGGGGTTGATGAGATCAGTGACTACGAACATGTTGGGTGCTTTATACGCAAAAGTATATGGGAGTCTCCAACTGAATCTGACATAGAACGATTCATTGAAATCTTCAATGAAGACCCACAATTCAGACTTCGTCGGTATAAAAGAGATCAAACTTTGTCTGATGAAGAATACGATCAGTTTAAGTCGATGATGATTGATTGGGGTCAGGATCCAGATACAGATTATTGTGTTGGCACTTACCAGTGTACCTTAGAGTATGAGGGTAAATTTTTAGTTTTATTCCAAGAGAGAACGGGTCATTCCTTTGATAACTTGTGTGTTGATTTCTGTGGGGTATTTGAGTCTGAGGAAGACGGAGTTCGTTACCTGTATCCCTCTGATGAATTTTTATAAGGATGATACGAATGTCGAAATCTGTGGTTGTTGAAATTGGATATGATGACCGAGAGTGTATTCTTACAAATGACGAGTGGGATCAGGTTTCTCTAGGACAACCTGTTTCAAAAGAAGTTATTGATTATTATGAGGGGGAGGAGTTTTTATATACTTTTCACTTCAATCATTCGGATAAGGGTTCGTTGTCTGTAGATTATTTGTATCCAAATGGGGAGGATATCGGTGAAGGTTTTGTTGGTCGAATTGATGATGCCTGTGTGGCTAATGTATAGACCGCTATAAACTACTTCAGTTGTTGTTTGATCACAGTTGGATCGGTTTGGTAGAGTAAGGGGAACAAGTGACAGAAGGATAATTATAGACGGATTTATACAGGATTGAAGGCGGAGGAGAAAGAGTGTGATTGTACTTCCGTAGTCACTGGTGAGAGATTCTATAATAAAACCTTAATTACATTTTTCATTTTGTTCAGTCATTTCACTCTTTCTTATTGTCATTGTATCAATAATATTGTGAATTTCTTTTAGTAATGAGGTGTCATTTGAATATGATTTATCTCCACCATCATAACCAATTAACCAAAGTCCATATTTATTCTTATATCTATCTGGAACAATGTATTTATTAATATCATCTCCAACAATTCTAATGTACTTCAAATTTCTTTCTTCATTTTCACAACTATTTGTTTTAAAAAAATCGTCAGTTTCATTAATGAAATGAATATCTTTTGTAATAAGGAGGACTATTCTTTTATCCCATGAAAATGAATTAATATATTCTTCTAAATTTATTTTTGCACTTGAATTACTCATGATTGGAAACATTAATAAAGTTAACAATAGGCACAATACTTTTATCCTGTTCATTAGAGTACTTCCGTAGTCACTGGTGAGAGACTCTATAATAATGCTAAAACGGGAAATGGATTGACTACTTGACTACGGTAGACAGGTAGTCAATTACATCCTTTCTTGGGTCAAAGTATAGTTGTCCTTCTCTCAACCAGACTAACTCCATTTTCCCATATTCGATTTCTGTTTCTTGGTTTTGAACTTCTAATCTATTTAATCGTTCTCTGTTCCTCTTTAGAACTGAATGAACAATGTTACCTTCCCAGTAAATGGAACTTCAGAGAACTTTTGGTAGTAAATACCTTCACGTTTCATCAATTCCCCAATATCCATACTCCAACTTGGAGGCGAGAGAAGTGATATGAAGAGGATGGTGAGGAGTGTTTTGATTAGTTTCATTAGATGACTATACCAAACTAGGTTCGATGTTCAAACGACATAGTGGTGACAGAAAATAGATAGGAGGGTCGGGTTTAATTTTTACCGGTCGAGACCGAGAGGCAGTTTAGATAATTTTTGCGCTAAATTAATCATTATTTAAGACAATAAAAAGGCACATTTAATGTGCCTTTTTGCTTAATTGGATGCCGCTCGTGCAAGGTCGCTCCGTTGCTGATTAACTTTTTGTTGTGCTCGCTGCAACTGCCCCCTCTCCCGTTTAACTCGGTCCGATTTCGTCTGTTTGTCTTTGCGTTCCCTCTCTTGTTTTGCCTTAATTTTTTTATAGTCCTGTGGTCCATACGCCTCCTCTTCTAAATCGCTTAATCGCATTGTTCATTTCTCCTTTATTTTGAGTTGGTTATATCGGCGCAAGAGTGCACGGTTTTTCTCACACACAATAGGATAGAGCAACGCTGCAACCTATAGTTGGAACGTTTGCATTGCCGTGCTGGGTAGGTCCGATTTGATGCATTTACGCTCTTTATATGCCGCTTTAATTTAATCCTATGAAAACAGGTGTTGGGGTTCTGTTATCAAGTTCTCTGTCTGCTAAATTACTCACTGCCTCTAGTAACATCTGCCGTATCTTTAAGTTTTGGTTCTCAATGCATTTGTGGTGTCGTGCCGCTATCTCGTCTGCAATAAAGAGTTGTACATCTCTCAACTCGGTAATTTGTTTGGCTGACGCGTTCATTGATATGAACATCATCTTTCGCTGCTCTAGTTCTTCTAAAAGATTGGTAATGGCGCTTGTTGCTAGTTCTAGGTTTTGTGCTTTCATACTGCCGAAGTAACCTTCGCTTTTGCCACATAACTTGGAAAAACCTCTCACGGTCATTCCTGAATATAGACTGCTTATATGTTGGTACAGTTCTTCCGTAAATGTCATTTTTGTTGTACTCCTTTTTGTCTCGTTCATATCCGCTCTGCGGATAAAGCCAGCACTTAATGTTTCGCAGTAATCCTGCTCACATACAGCACTGTCTTATTTTTTATATTTATTAGTGTTGGTCATTTTTTTCATCAATGTTGGTAATGATGATTAAAGTTAAAGTCTTTCTTTAAGCCACAATAGGTCACGCCGCCTATGACGCAACCTATTGCTTACTTTCTTTGAAGTTTCCAATATCTACATAGACACAACCTTCTCAGGACCGGTAGGTTTTGCTATCACCGATTATGTGCCGTCTTACGCAAGTCACAAACGATGTATGCAGGCATCATTTTGTTTGCGACTTTGTGGGTTACTCCGAAGAGCGTGACGTCCCACTCACTTTAATTAAATAAATTATTTATTTAACTGTATTCAAGCATCTTAAGCCTGACCAACCTGTCCTACATCGCTAACGTTACTACCTGTTAACAGGTGTCGTTTTTAAGGTCATCCAGATTACTTACATTAAGCCTTATGAATGTGCGATGAGCAGATAACTGAATAATCTGTTTGCGTCCCTTGTCGTTTTAGCAAGTTTCAGCAGCACAATTATTTTCGGCGTGCTAACCTTTTTATTTCAATTTGTATAATGTATTTATGCATTTCAAAAGTAATGGTGCTAAAACGCGTTTAAAACAGCGATTTTGGTTTCTTGGTCACAGAATACAATTGTGTGACCAACCCATCCCAGTGCCTATCCTAGATAGCCGTTGACCTAGCGTCCTACATCACATAATATAACTAATAAGTTATTTGTGTGATTAAGGAATGAGACAATGAAATCAGTCGCAGCAGTTAAAACAACAGAGCAAATTGCAGTTGTCAGTCATATGTTGGAAAAGCATGGAAACGAAACGTACCGCGATATCTGGCAATTGGGATTAAATCTTGCATTGCGTATTAGTGACTTGCTCAATCTCACCTACGAGGACTTTGCTGGTGGGGAAACAATCACTGTCATTGAAGGCAAGACGGGTAAAACTCGCATCATCAAATTGAACGAAAAGGTGCAGACTATCGTTAAGCAGCGTCAATCACTGAACCCAAACGACAACTATATATTTCAGTCTGTAGGAAATCGTGCAAAAAGTCTGTTAAAACCAATTACGCGCGAAACTGTTGCTCGCAAGTTTGCAGAAGTTGGCGAAATTATTGGCGTTCATTTAGGTACGCACTCAATGAGAAAAACACGAGGCTATGCGATGTGGGTTGCTGGAGTTCCACTGGAAGTCATTGCTCGTGTGTTGAACCACTCGTCACCAGCAGTGACGATGAGGTACATTGGATTAGAGCAGGCAGATATAAACCAGACTTATGATGACTTCGTGCTGTGACTCACGTTAATCAGAAGATGAAATGCATTAAATACATACCTAAGGATTGCAGTCTTGGCAAGTTCGGGTAATGACCCTTGACCGTAGCGCCTCCCGTAGTACCCTACAGTTGTACATTGTCATCAGCACTGTTTTGTAACTTATTGATTTACTTATTTAATAGTTTAATTATTAGTGTTTAAGTCACTCTCCTGGCGCGCCCCGAATTCTATGCTTACTCCACTTTCCGTGGGGCACATACACATATAACACGTTGTTTCTTAAGCAATAACCACCTGCGGTGTTCCACTTTACGTGATCCAGAATGCCGCTGTTTAAGATAGGTGTAAGCCAAAATGTGTTACATTGGTGCAAAATATCTCCTCCAAAGAGATGGCATTTTTTACTATAACAGACGAATCCCTGACGACGTTTCAGTGCAGTATGCCAGCAAACGAGTTGTCTTCAGTTTGAAAACCCGATCACGTTCAGCTGCATTGAAGTCAGCAGCATCAGTTACAGGTCAATTGGAGAAGCAATGGCTCCATTTCCGATCTGAAAAGTGGCCAATCCCTGTTTTAACAACCTTAACAAGCCTTGGCACTGTGAATGATCTGTGTGGAGTTACTCTATCTGAAGCACTGGATGTCTACGTTAGGCTTAAAGGTGGCGAAAAAGGCATTAAGTTCATACGTCATGCCACTCGCAGCACTAACTATGCAATTGAAGCAGTGGGAGACCATGATCTAACCTCATACGATGGTAAAGCTAGAGGTGTGCTGCGTGATGCTTTGCTTGACCGGGGTTTAGTATCAAGCTCGGCGAAACGTGTATTTGCATCAGTTAGAGCTATGGTTAATTTCGTAATCTGTGAGTATGGCTTGAAGGCAACCAACCCGTTTTTACATGTATTCTTTCCAGAGCTAAACGATACTAAAAAGCGAATGCCCTTTTCTACAATGGAGATTAGGCTGCTTCATGATAAATGTAGATCAACAGATGATGATGTTAGGCACTTGGCTGCCTTAATTTCAGATACTGGTGTGCGGTTAGCAGAAGCCACAGGTCTTAAGGTTAGCGACATTAAGATTGGTGGCCCTATTCCTTATATTTACATCAGACCGAACCCTATCAGAAGGCTCAAAACGAAACAGAGTGAAAGACAAGTACCTCTTATTGGTGCATCACTTTGGGCTGCTAAGCGAATACTGGCTACCTCTAGTGGTGATTATGCATTTCCTAGGTACGTTAAAAATGGCACCTGCTTAGCCAATTCAGCCAGTGCTACTCTGAATAAGTGGATTCGGAGCAATATTGGTAATGACCTTGTAGTTCATAGTATGAGGCATAAATTTCGCGATCGTCTGAGGGAGGTAGGATGTCCACCAGAGATCACAGATTCACTTGGAGGATGGAGCCGAAACTCAATCGGTGAGTCTTATGGCGATGGATATTCTCTGAAAGCAAAGCATGAGTGGCTGAGTAAGATTACTCTTGAGTAAGCACAACAGTTTTGGCTTACACCTATCTTAAACAGCGGCATTCTGGATCACGTAAAGTGGAACACCGCAGGTGGTTATTGCTTAAGAAACAACGTGTTATATGTGTATGTGCCCCACGGAAAGTGGAGTAAGCATAGAATTCGGGGCGCGCCAGGAGTGTATCTGAAGCGGTTCATCTTCTTAGCACTGAGCTATAACACGCTATTTCAACGTCTCTCAACCATACTTCGGGCAGTGTAGGTTCGTCAATACGTTCTGAATGTACATCAGTTTGGCTCACAGTCATTTAAACCATCACGGGCACCCTTCACTTAAGGCAAACACCAGCAACTTCTCACTCAAAACAACCACCTAAACTACCACTGAAGGATCCCATTTAAGGCCTCTAACAGAGCCTGTGAGGACACTTCAAATGACTAATGCTACGCCTTAAAAGGTTTGTAATCTCACGCTGAATAGCACCTCAGGCATTCACAGGCATACTTCAGAGGGGGTGCATGGGCCACCACCCATAGAGGCGTTATTATTATGTGCAGTGCGACAGATTAGGTGCGTCAGCTGTAAACCAAATTCCATGTTCACCTAAGATGGAGTTAAGTATTCACCGATATGGTGTATACGTTGTGTTGGAATACAGAAGTTGTTGGGGGGGATAGGTAAGGTATATTAGAAGATTTCAAAGTGTTACAAGTACACTATTTCCTGTGGAATATTTGAAGTGGATGTATGGTAATTAAGGAGTATTTTAATGCTATTCAGGTATCTAAGTAATTAGTCAACTGCTTTATTTAAGTGTGGCACTGAAGGTGCTAACACTTAAATAATGTATTCAAACTAGCTGCACTCTAATGGTATTCTTGTACTAACAAATACATCACGGATTGATTTATGGAATTGACATTAGACGAAGCCCTTCAGAAAGCGGTTGATGCCCATAAAAGTGGGCAGATTCAAGAAGCAGACCGCCTCTATACAGCCATACGTCAGGCGCAACCTAAACACCCTGATGCTAATCACAACATGGGAGTGCTAGCTGTTGGTGTTGGTAAGGTCCAAGAGGCACTGCCGTTCTTTAAAACAGCCTTAGAAGCTAATCCCAGCATAGGTCAATACTGGTTAAGCTACATTGAAGCTTTGATTAAGCTAGATCGAATAACTGATGCGAAAACTGTGCTTGCGGAAGCTAAAGGCAAAGGAGCCAAAGGTGAGGCTTTTAATGTGTTGGAGCAAAGACTTAATACGCCAAATGAAGGCTCTATAGACCCACCGCAAGCCCAGTTACAGACATTGATTAACCTCTATCAACAAGGACAACTCCAACAGGCTTTAGATAGTGCCAAGCAATTGCTGTCGCAATTTCCTAACTCATTGACTCTGTATAATATTCAAGGCGTTGCTTATGCAGGGTTGAGTCAATTTGATGCTGCCATATACAGCTACAAACAGGCTCTAAAGATCAATCCTGACTATGCTAAGGCCTATTACAACATGGGTATTGCCCTGCAGGATAAGGGTGACTTAAAAGCTGCAATAAAAAGTTACAAACGGGCCATAAAGGTCAGGCCTGACTATGCTGAGGCTTTTAATAATATGGGCAATGCCCTGAAAGATAAGGGTGATCTAGTGGCCGCCATAGACAGCTACCAACAGGCTCTGAAAATTAAGCCTGATTATGCTGATGCTTATTATAATATGGGTGTTGCTCTGTTTGAGAAGGATGACCTAGAGGCCGCCACAGACAGCTACAAACAGGCTCTAAAGATTAAGCCTGACTATGCTGAGGCTTATCACAATATGGGTACTGTCCTGTTTGAGAAGGGTGACCTAGCGGCCGCCATAGATAGCTATCAACAGGCTCTAAAGATCAAGCCTGACTATGCTGAGGCCTATTATAATATGGGAGTTGCTCTGAATGGAGTGGCATTTTCTAGACCAAACTTTGGTTTGATGAAAATAATAGTCTCGCTGCTTGATCAAAACACTTCCTGCAGGCCTAAGGACATTGCACTGGCAGCAATTAGTCTGTTGAAATTAGAGCCTACATGGAAAGAACATTTAGAAAAGCATTGTTTAGGCACTCTAAGGCAGTCGCTTCAAGAAACTATTTCAACTCTTACTGAATTGCCACTTCTGTTGAAATTAATGAGTGTTTGTCCTATTGCTGATCTTGAGTTAGAAAGGGTTTTAGTCGACATTAGATTGGCTTTATTGTCTTCCGTAGATGAAATTTCCATCTCTCCAAGAATATTGGGCTTCCAAGCAGCATTAGCTCTTCAATGTTTTACTAATGAATATATCTACAATCAGACCGATAAAGAGACCGAATTACTTGAAGAGCTAGAATGTGTGATTGAGAAGACACTTTCAACTGGGCAGCAGCCAAGTCCACAGTCCATTTTATGTTTAGCCAGCTACAAAGCTCTAAATAATTATGAATGGTGTGATGCGCTAACTGCAAACACTGACATTGAAGAAGTTTTTGCACGACAAATTCTAGAACTTAAAGAAGAAAGTCGCCTAAAAGCTAATATCCCAATTTTGCAAGAAATTACTGATAAGGTATCGTCAAAAGTAAGGGAGCAATACGAAGAAAATCCTTACCCTAGATGGGTTAATTTAGGACTATCTTTACGTCCTAAAACCACAGCTGAACTAATTAAAGAATTGAATCTGAGGATCTTTGATAATGCAGCAAATAATAGGCCAGCTCCAAATATTTTAATAGCTGGCTGTGGCACTGGTCAGCATTCAATAGTTACAGCATCAAGATTTAAAGACTGCAACGTGCTTGCCATTGACCTAAGTTTATCCAGCTTAGCCTATGCCAAGCGAAAGACAGAAGAACTGGGCTTGCAAAACATTGATTACATGCAAGCTGATATTTTAAGTCTTAACAAGCTTGATAAGAAATTTGACATTATCGAAAGTGCTGGTGTGTTACATCATATGGGTGACCCTATGGCTGGGTGGAGAGTTTTGACTGATTGTCTAGAATCAGGCGGTCTTATGAAAATAGGACTGTATAGCGAATTAGCTAGGCAGCACATCGTAAAGATGCGAGAAGAAATCAGCCAATCAAGGATAGGATCAAGTGATAATGCCATGAAGTTATTTAGAAGTGACGTGATTAACTCAGATAAAGTGCATCATGAGCAAATACTAACGTCTGGTGACTTTTATAGTTTGAGTCCATTACGAGACCTTCTTTTTCATGCACAAGAACATCGGTTTACCATGCCTCAGATAAAACACTGTCTGTCTGAACTAGGCTTGAAGTTCTGTGGTTTTGAATCAGGTAAAATAGTTAAGAATTTCAAGCTAACGAATACTGGTAAAGATGATCCTTACGATTTAGATAAATGGGACTTATATGAAAAGGACAATCCACGTTCCTTTGCTGGAATGTACCAATTTTGGTGTCAGAAGGTTACTTAGTTGCATTTAAGGAGCCAACAGAATAGCTGGTTTACACCTTCAAAAATCTAAACTGCCACACTGGCCATTACTAATAGCACCCCTATAAACTGGGGTTATATAGACTGCTGCAGTAATGTAATCAACAGGCATTCATAGGCTTACTTTAAGGGGTAGGCGTGGGCCACCTCCCATCGAGGCGTTATTATAAATGTGCAGTGCGACAGATTAGATTTTTGAAGGTGTAAACCAGCTATTCTGTTGGCTCCTTAAATGCAACTAAGTAACCTTCTGACACCAAAATTGATACATTCCAACAAAGGAATGTGGATTGTCCTTTTCATATAAGTCCCATTTATCGAGATCATAAGGATCATCTGGTCCAGTATTAGTTAGCTTGAAATCCCCAACGATTTTATCTGATTCAAAACCACAGAACTTCAAGCCTAGTTCAGACAGGCAGTCTTTTATTTGACATATCGTAAACCGATGTTCTTGAACGTGGAAAAGAAGGTCTCGAAATGTACTCAAACTATAAAGGTCTCCAGAAGTTAGTATTCGCTCATAATGCGCTTTATCTGAGTTGATCGCTTCGGTTCTGAATAACTTCATGGCATTATCACTTGATCCGATGCCTGATTGGCTGATTTCTTCTCGTATCTTTACAATGTGCTGCCTAGCTAATTCGCTATACAGTCCTATATTCATAAGACCGCCTGGTTCTATGCAATCGGTCAAAACTCGCCACCCAGCCATAGGATCATCCATGTGGTGCAACACACCAACACTTTCAATAATGTCAAATTTCTTATCAAGCTTGTTAAGACTTAAAATATCAGCTTGCATGTAATCAATGTTTTGCAAGCCCAGTTCTTCTGTCTTTCGTTTAGCATAGGCTAAGCTGGATAGACTTAGGTCAATGGCAAGCACGTTGCAGTCCTTAAACCTTGATGCCACAACAATTGAATGCCGGCCAGTGCCGCAGCCAGCTATTAAAATATTTGGAGCTGGTCTATCATTTGCTGCATTATCAAAGATCCTCAGATTCAATTCTTTAACTAGTTGAGTTGTGGTTTTAGGACGTAAAGATAATCCTAAATTAACCCATCTAGGATATGGGTTTGCTTCATATTGCTCCCTTACTTTTGACGATACCTTATCAGTGATTTCTTGCAATATTGGGATATTAGCTTTCAGGCGACTTTCTTCTTTAGGTTCTTGAACTTGCCTTACAAAAACTTCTTCAATGTCAGTGTTTATAGTGAGCGCATCACACCATTCATATTCATGCAGAGCTTTGTAACTAGCTAAACATAAAATGGAATGTGGACTTGGCTGTTGATCATTTGAAAGCTTTTTCTCTATCACAACTTCCAGCGCTTTAAGTAATTCAGACTCTTTATCGGTCTGATTGTAGATATACTCATTGGTAAAACATTGGAGGGCTAATGCTGATTGGAAACGCAATATTCCTGGAGAGATGGAAATTTCATCTACAGAAGACAATAAAGCCAATCTTATGTCCACTAGAATGGCTTCTAACTCAAGATCAGCAATAGGACAAACACTCATTAATTTCGACAGGAGTGGCAATTCAGCAAAAGTTGATGTCATTTCCTGAAGCGACTGCCTTAGTGTGCCTATAGAATGCTTTTCTAAAAGCTCTTTTAAAGTAGGCTCTAATTTTAAAAGACTAATTGCTGCTGGTGCAATGGTATAAGGCATGCAGGGTGTTCTTTGATCAAGTAACGAGATTATTATTTCCATCAAACCAGAGATTGGTTTAGTAAATGCAATCCCCTTCAGAGCAACACCCATATTGCTATAAGCCTGAGCATAGTCAGGCCTGATCTTTAAAGCCTTTATATAGCAGTCTATAGCAGCCTTTAGATCACCTTTAGTCCTCAGAGCAGCACCCAAATTATTATAGGCATCAGCATAGTCAGGCTTGATCTTTAAAGCCTTTTTGTAGCTGTCTATGGCAGCCTCTAGATCACCCTTATCCTGCAGGGTAACCCCCATATTGCTATAGGCCTCAGCAAAGTCAGGCTTAATCTTGACGGCGTGTGTGTAGTTTTTTAAGGCTGCTTCTAAATTACCTAAATATTGATGATATCGCCCCAAATTTTCAAAGTGCTTTTCGTTGCTAGGATCAGATTTAGCCATATTAGATAGAAGTGATATTGCCTGTTCAAAATTGTTGAGCTCTGCATTTAAAGAAATCACTAGATCCCAAATCTGTTTCATATGTGGCTTAAGTCTATGTGCCGTTTCCAAATCAGAGAGAGCCCCTAATTTATCTTTTTGGGTTAGCTTAATAAGGCCCCTATTTATTAATGCTTCAGCGTAATCTGGGTTGAGTGAGATCGCTTTATCTAAATATAAGAGGCTCTGATCAATCTCCTTATTGACCCTTAAGCAAGCTCCAATTACTCCCATACCCTCAACATTTTCTGGAAATATTTCCATTGTTTTTCTTGCAACAACCAGGGCATCAGACATCTTGTTATTTTGCATAAGCAACCTGACATCATTTAATCCTACTGAAACAGCATGAGGATCAATTTCTTTAGCCTTACCCAGATAAAAAGATACGTTTTCTAGATCATCGTTCAACAAATAACAATGTGCCAATAACGATAACAGTTCAGCACTACCCGAAAACTCAGAAAGACAGTTAGTTAAGAGTTTAATCGCAGTTGCGAACTCACCATTTTCCCTATAAATGATGGCTTTTTTTATGAGTTGAGCTGCTTCTAGAGATGTACTAGTCCCTTTATTGAAGTTCAGTTTCGCTCCTCGCTGATTAAATGCTTCGCCGCTAGCTCCTTTCTTCTTAGCTTGATCAAATACAGTTTTCGCATCAGTTATTCGATCTAGTTTTATTAAAGCATCAATGTAGCTTAGCCAGTATTGACCTATGCTGGGATTAGCTTCTAGGGCTGTTTTAAAGAATGGTAATGCCTCTTGGGCCTTACCAACACCAGCGGCCAACACACCCATGTTGTGATTAGAATCAGGGTGTTTAGGCTGTGCCTTAAGTATGGCTGTATAGAGGCGGTCTGCTTCTTGAACTTGTCCAGCTTTATGGGCTTCTATAGCTTTCTGAAGAGCTTCGTCTAATGTCAGTTCCATGAATCATTCCGTGATGTATTCTAGGTATAAGAATATCATTAGGGTCCATTTATGTGAACACTTTGTTTAAGTGCAAGCACCTTCAGCACCGCACTTAAACAAAGCAGTTAACTAATTACTTAGATATCTTTATAGATAGTTGATAACACTTAAATACTCCTTACTTACCATACACCCACTTCAGATATCACATAGGTAATAGGGTACTTGTAACACTTAGCAACCTTCTATTAACTAACGTGTTTACCTCCAATGCAGCTCGTACTCCAACCATAACCAACACCTCAAATGCAGCCATATACGAAACCAAGGCACATACATTTACCGAAAGTGGTTTACAGTTGGAGTGCCTAATCTGTCGCACTTTACATGAATAATAACGTACGCCACCCCTATGCCCCTGCACCCCCCCTAAATTAGACCTGTGGCTACCTGAGGTGCTATTCAGCGTCAGATGACTAACCTTTTGAATCGTAGCATTGGTCATTTGAAGTGTCCCCACAGGCTCTGTTAGAGGCATTATATGAGGTGTTCAGTGGAGGCTTTAGTGGAGGTTTTTACGTGAGAAGTTGCTGGTGTTTGGCCTCAAATGGAGAGTTCCAAAAGTGCACTCAAGACTTACATACATTTAATGCCTTGTTGACCAGCTGGAAAGCCTATTGTATGGTCTAAGTGGCCTACAATTCAGGTGATATGGTTCTGGTGTAAGGAAGTGACTTTGAAATCTCACTGTCTCCGGGCACCATTAATACCTTACTTTCCCACTTATATATGCACACTCGTTCGGACTTCGTCCTCACTCAAACATGAGTGCACCCATACTTCTGTAAGCGTTTCACTAGCTTTGCTCCTTGTGGCTGATCATGTCACCCAAAGTGCTACACGGGAGATGTTTAGGATGGTGTTGTCGAAACTGTAGTTGTTTTCAACAAGATATTTGTACCAAAGGCATGGCGTTTTTTACTTCCAACGGGATGTTCCTGTGAATCTGAGGCACCTTTAACCAAATAAGAAAGTTGCATTTAGTCTTCGCGCTAGATTATTGTCCCTGAACTCAACATCCTGATCACCGATCGTGTCGTTGAGGCACGGCTAATCCTAATTAGTTTTACAAGCTTCTACGTAGGGGGAAATCTTTTGCTTTTTTTGAGACTGCTGTGGAAGAAACGAATAAATATCTCCCTCAATTTAGATGATTGAGCTTTATCTTTTGCTATTACAATATCTGATTCTCCAGGATTCAAAAAACGGCATCTTTCCAGTTCATCGAAAACTTTAGTACCCATTTTTCTTTGAAATGTAGGTAGATTTTCATTCGCTACAGCATAATAATCCCAATAAAATCTATCTACAACGTTATCCCATTGCTCGGCATCAAAGGAATTTCCAAATAAATCACATAAGGTGTAATCTAAGCTCTCAAACAACTCAAACAATGTTGTTCTACTATAACCATAGGCAGTATAGGAGGAAAGTCCATATTCCACAGAAAGAATAGGTTTGAATTTTTTTAGGATATGTTTGGCCCCTTTGATTATATCAATTTCACCACCTTCAGCATCAACCTTAATATAGTCAATGCGCTGCACGTCCAGGTTTAAATCATCAAGTCGGCGCATAGGCACAATAGTTTTCTCTAACTCTTTCAATGCAGGATCATTATAAATCCGTTCTTTTATACCTGACTCTTCTGGGGACTTATGATTAATAACAAATTCCGTCTCACCATTTACTGAAGCTAGCGCAAACGGGAATACTTTCACATTTTCACTTGCCGAGAAGCGGCTAGATAGAAACTTATTTTGTTCTGGTAATGGCTCAAAAATTCTAATTTGGTCACAGTGGATTCCGTAAATAAAAATAGCCGCGTGGCGCCCCACATGTCCCCCAACATCAAGAACAGTAGATCCGCTGTCTAGAAACTGTCGATAGCCGTTTTCAAGAACCATTTCCCAGTCATACTCAAGGGGGCTGGCAGATGTTCTTTCAAACTCGATAATAACATCCAAGGGTAACGGCATTTTATAATCCATGTTTGTAGAAGTATCAATCCAGATTGATACGTTTGGCCAACATATTATCATAATCGAAATTTGAAATTATCGAAAGGCTGATACATTTAGCTTGGGCTGCCGTTGGAAGAATCCATGAACGGATACTAAATTAAACATTTCCCAAGTAGAACCTTGGGTGACATGATCAGCCACAAGGAACAAAGCTAGTGAAACGCTTACAGAAGTATGGGTGCACTCATGTTTGAGTGAGGACGAAGTCCGAACGAGTGTGCATATATAAGTGGGAAAGTAAGGTATTAATGGTGCCCGGAGACAGCCAGTCTTACAGTTCCTTTCCTTTGAGTGGCACTAAAACCCTTTGTTCTGGAAGCCTCTTAACCATACTGCTAGCTTTCAAAGCTGTCAATCTTGTTTGAAACTACTGCAGAAACCACTACAGTAAAAAGCTTGGCCATTTAAGGCTTTTCAGCTGAACACAATCTTCAAAATTTATCGTTATAAAACAACAATTTGCAGCGTTAGTCAAATTAGTTACCTTGGCTAATTTGACTAATAACCCAAGAGCTCTATAGCTCTAAGATGTCCAACACAATCTGATAAACCTCTACCCTATTATTCAAATCATACTGCCAACTAAGGGGCTAAAAGGTCATTTTCCTAGCCCCAATTAGGGATTGAGTTACATCCATACTTCTAATAGCTGTGTTGCCGCCATAGCTAAAAAACATAGGCTATAAATAGTCTTCCACATCGCGAAGGGTGCTTTTTTCCCATGTTGCCCAGAGTGACTTGCCGAATCTTGGTCGTCCATATCAGCAATCCACGCTTTGAACTGATCCATCGTATTCATTGCAGACAAAAAAACATATAAAAATGTACTAATAATAACCGCTGAGAGAGCTAGTTGTGGTGCGTCAGTCGTTGCTATTATGTACAAGGTTACCAAACTTGAGATCAGGCCTATAGCAGTGGTGGCTGCCAAATCTCTACCAAGTGATCCTGCAAAAATTGCACGTGTATTTCTATCTAATGCTAGGTTTTCCATTTGACTGTTCCTATAGTTCTGCGTGGGATTAAAATATTAATATTAGTGATTTACTATATTCCCCTAAATAATTTAAAGCCAGTCCGTTTTGTCTTCAGTGAATAGGACTCCCAGACCTTTAAGGACTCCTCCTGCCTTCATGTATCTTACCCATCCACTTCCAGTACCCCACCATATTCCATAACACAATAAACAGCCCCACACCCCTGAATACGTAACCCCATCTGAGGTAAACATAGTAAATGTGGTTACAGGTGAGGCACCTAATCTGTGTAACTCCACATGAATAATAACGCCCCTATGGGTGGTGGCGCTCGCCTACCCCTTAAAGTCAGCCTATGAATGCCTGTTGATTACATTACTGCAGCAGTCTATATAACCCCAGTTTATAGGGGCGCTATTAGTAATGGCCAGTGTGGCAGTTTAGATTTTTAAAGGTGTAAACCAGCTATTCTGTTGGCTCCTTAAATGCAACTAAGTAACCTTTTGACACCAAAATTGATACATATTAGCAAATAAATATGGATTGGCTTTTTCATAGGAAATCCATTTATCTAAATCGTAAAGATCATCTGTACCAGAATTTGTTAGCTTGAAACCCCTAACTATTTCTTCTGTTTCAAAACCACAGAATTGTAATCCTAGTTTGGACAGGCAGTCTTGTATTTGAGGTATGGTAAACCGATGTTCTTGAACATGGAAAAGAAGGTCTCGTAACGTACTCAAGCTATTAAAGTCAACAGACGTTCGTGTCCGCTTATGATGCTCTTTATCTGAGTTGATCACGTCACTTCTGAATGACCTCATGGCATCAACACCTGACCCGAAGCCTGACTGATTAATTTCTTCCCGCATCCTTACAATATCCCGCCTACCTAATTCGCTATATAATCCAACTCTCATTAGACCACCAGACTTTAAACAATTTTTTAATACTCCCCAACCAGCCATAGGTTCATCCATGTGGTGCAGAACACCAGAACATTCGATGATGTCAAATTTCTTATCAAGCTTGCCTAAATTTAAAATATCAGCTTGCATGTAATCTATGTTTTGTAAGCCCAGTTCTTCTGTCTTTCGTTTTGCATAGGCTAAGCTGGATAGACTTAGGTCAACGGCAAGAACTTTAGAATTTTTAAATGTTAATGCTGTGCCTATTGAATGCTGCCCAGTTCCGCAACCAGCTAATAAAATATCAGGTGCTGCGATATCATATCCCAAATTAACGGCAAGCTTTAACTTCATTATTTTAACTAGTTTAGGTATGGTTTTAGAATGAAAAGGTAATTCTAAATTAACCCATCTTGGATAAGGGTTTTCTTCATATTGATCCCTTACTTTTGACGATACCTTATCAGTGATTTCTTGCAATATTGGGATATTAGCTTTCAGGCGACTTTCTTCTTTAGGTTCTTGAACTTGGCGTACAAAAACTTCTTCAATGTCAGTGTTTACAGTGAGCGCATCACACCATTCATATTCATGCAGAGCTTTGTAACTAGCTAAACATAAAATGGAATGTGGACTTGGCTGTTGCCCGTATGAAAGTGTCTTCTCAACAACATTTTTTAACACGTCAAGTAACTCAGTCTCTTTATTAGTCTGAGTATAAATATACTCATTAGTAAAACATTGAAGGGCTAATGCTGATTGGAAGCGCAGTATTGTTGGAGAAATGAGAGTTTCATCTAAGGAAGACAATAAATCCAATCTAATGTTGACTAAAACCCTTTCTAACTCAAGGTCACCAATAGGACAAACACTCATTAATTTCAACAGAAGTGGCAATTTAGCAAGAGTTAAAATAGTTTCCTGAAGTGACTGACTTAGATTGCCTAAAGAATTCTTTTCTAAAAGTTCTTTTAAAATCGGCTCTAATTTTAAAAGACTAATGGCTGCCTGGTCAATGTCTCTAGGCCTACAGGAAGTTTTTTGATCAAGTAACGATACTATTATTTTCATCAAACCAGGGTTTGGTTTATTAAATACAACCCCCTTCAGAGCAGCACCAAAATTGTTATAGGCCTCAGCATAGTCAGGCTTAATCTTTAATGCCTGTTGGTAGCTGTCTATTGCGCCCTTTAGGTCACCCTTATCCTTCAGGGCATTACCCATATTGGAATAGGCTTCTGCAAAATAAGGGTTAATTTTTAGAGCCTGTTTGTAGCTGTCTATTGCGCCCTTTAGGTCGCCTTTATCCTTCATGGCAATACCCATATTATTATAAGCACCAGGATAATCAGGCTTAATTTTGATGGCATTTTTGTAGCAGTCTATAGCTGCTTCTAGATCACCCTTATCCTTTAGTGCATTAGCCATATTCGAATAGGCTTCTGCAAAATAAGGGTTAATTTTTAAAGCCTGTTTGTAGTTCTCTATGGCGGTCTCTGCGTCACCCTTATGCAGGGCAGCACCTATATTATTATAGGCCTCAGCATAATTAGGCTTAATCTTTAGAGCCTGTTTGTAGCTGTCTATGGCGGCCGCTAAGTCACCCTTATCCCGCTGGGCATTACCTATATTGTTATAGGCCTCAGCACAATTAGGCTTAATCTTTAAAGCCTTATTGTAGCTGTCTATGGCGTCATCTAGGTCTCCCTTATCCTGCAGGGCATTACCCATGTTGTAATAGGCATCAGCATAATCTGGCTTGATCTTTAGAGTCTGTTTGTAGCTGTCTATAGCAGCCTCTAGGTCGCCCTTATCCTTTAAGGCAATACCCATGTTGTTATAAGCCTCCGCATAATCAGGCTTAATCCTAGTAGCCTGTTTGTAGCTGCCGATGGCAGCCTCACGATCACCCTTATCTTTCAGGGCATTACCTATATTGTAGTAGGCATCGGCATAATCAGGCTTAGTTTTTAAAGCTTGTTTGTAGCTGTCTATGGCAGCATCAAGTTGACCCAATCGTGCATTAGCAGCGCCTTGAATATTATACAGAGTCAATGAGTTAGGAAACTGCGACAGCAATTGTTTGGCACTGTCCAAAGTTTGTTGCAGTTGTCCTTGCTGGTAGAGGCTAATCAAAGTATCTAATTGGTCTTGTGCTGGGTCTATAGAAACTCCATTTGGCACATTAAGCCTTTGTTCCAACTGGTCAAAAGCCTCCCCTTTAGCACCCATGCCCTTAGCTTGATCAAGCACAGTTTGTGCATCAACCATTCGGTCTAACTTAATCAAAGCATCAATGTAGCTTAACCAGTATTGACCTATGCTGGGATTAGCTTCTAAGGCTGTTTTAAAGAACGGCAGTGCCTCTTGGACCTTACCAACACCAACAGCTAACACTCCCATGTTGTGATTAGCATCAGGATGTTTTGGCTGTGCCTGAAGCATGGCTGTATAAAGGCGGTCTGCTTCTTGAATCTGCCCAGCCTTATGGGCTTCTATAGCTTTCTGAAGGGCCTCGTCTAATGTCAGTTCCATGAATCAATCCGTGATGTATTTGTTAGTTCAAGAATATCATTAGAGTGCATCTATTTGAACACTTTGTTTAAGTACAAGCACTTTCAGCACCACACTTAAACAAAGCAGTTAACTAATTACTTAGATATCTTTATAAATAGTTAATAACACTTAAATACTCCTTACTTACCATACACCCACTTCAGATATTGCACAGGTAATAGGGTACTTTAAACGTTTGAGTATCTTCGAATATACCCTACGTGTTTCTCCTTTATTCCCACACAACCAACCCACCCAATATTACTGAATACGTAATCCCATCTGAGGTAAACATAGTAAATGTGGTTTACAGGTGAGACACCTAATCTGTCGCACTGCACATGAATAATAAAGCCCCTATGGGTGGTGGCCCTCGCCTACCCCTTAAAGTAAGCCTATGAATGCCTGTTGATTACATTACTGCAACAGTCTATATAACCCCAGTTTATAGGGGTTCTATTAGTAATGGCCAGTGTGGCAGTTTAGATTTTTAAAGGTGTAAACCTGCTATTCCGTTGGCTCCTTAAATGCAACTAATTAACCTTCTGACACCAAAATTGATACATTCCAGCAAAGGAATTCGGATTATCTTTTTCATATAAGTCCCATTTATCTAAATCGTAAGGATCATCTGTCCCAGTATTCGTTAGCTTGAACCCTCGAACTATTTCATCTGATTCAAATCCACAAAATTTTAAGCCTAGTTCGGTCAGGCAATCTTTTATTTCAGGTATCGTAAACCGATGTTCTTGTACATGGAAAAGAAGGTCTCTTAACTCGCTAAGACTGTAAAAGTCATTAGATGATCGTATATTTTTGTGATGTTGTTCGTTAGAATTAATTATATTACTTCTAAATAACTTCATGGCTTCATCACTTGAGCCCATACCTGATTGGTTTATTTCTTCTCGTATCTTTACAATAACCTGCCTAGCTGATTCGCTATATAATCCAATTCTCATTAGGCCGCCTGATCCTAGACAATCAGTCAAAACTCGCCACCCAGCCATAGGGTCATCCATATGGTGTAACACACCAGTACTTTCGATGATGTCAAATTTCTTATCGAACTTGCCTAAGTCCAAAAGATCAGCTTGCATGTAATCTATGTTTTGTAAGCCCAGTTCTTCTGTCTTTCGTTTAGCATAGGCTAAGCTAGATAGACTCAGGTCGATAGCAAGCACGTTGCTATCCTTAAACCTAGATGCTGATCCTATTGAATGTTGACCAGTACCGCAGCCAGCTATCGAAATATTCGGAGCTGGTCTATCGTTTGCTGCATTATCAAAGATCCTCAGATTCAATTCTTTAATTAGTTCAGCTGTGGTTTTAGGACGTAAAGATAGTCCTAAATTAACCCATCTAGGGTAAGGATTTTCTTCGTATTGGTCCCTTACTTTCGACGATACATTATCAGTGATTTCTTGCAAAATTGGGATATTAGCTTCCAGGCGACCTTCTTCTTTTGGTTCTAGAATTTGCCTTAAAAAAACCTCTTCAATATTAGTGTTCACAGTAAGTAAATCACACCATTCAAACTCAATAAGAGCTTGATAGCTTGCTAAACATAAGACGGATTGTGGACTTGGCTGTTGCCCGTTTGAAAGTGCCTTCTCAACAACATTTTTTAGCACGTCAAGTAACTCAGTCTCTTTATCAGTCTGAGTATAAATATACTCATTAGTAAAACATTGAAGGGCTAATGCTGATTGGAAGCGCAGTATTGTTGGAGAGATGAAGATTTGATCTACGGAAGACAATAAAGCCAATCTAATATTGACTAAAACCCTTTCTAACTCAAGGTCAGCAATAGGACAAACACTCATTAATTTCAACAGAAGTGGCAATTCAGCAAGAGTTGAAATAGTTTCCTGAACTGACTGACTTACAGTGCCTAAAGAATTCTTTTCTAAAAGTTCTTTTAAAATAGGTTCTATTTTTAAAAGACTAATGGCTGCCTCTGCAATGTCTCTAGGCCTACAGGAAGTTCTTTTATCAAGTAACGATACTATTATTTCCATCAAACCAGAGTTTGGTTTATTGAATACAATTCCCTTAAGTGCATTGCCCATATTATTATAGGCATCAGCATAGTCAGACTTGATCTTTAGAGCCTTTTGGTAGCTGTCTATTGCGGCCTGTTGGTCACCCTGATTCTGCAGCACAGCACCCATATTATTATAGGCCTCAGCATAGTCAGGGTTAATCTTTAGAGCCTGTTGGTAGCTGTCTATTGCGGCCTGTACGTCACCCTGATCTTGCAGTACAGCACCCATATTATTATAGGCCTCAGCAAAATCAGGTTTGATCTTT
Organism: Candidatus Njordibacter sp. Uisw_058; assembly: GCF_047730065.1. Lineage (GTDB taxonomy): Bacteria > Pseudomonadota > Gammaproteobacteria > Pseudomonadales > Balneatricaceae > Njordibacter. The sequence continues at coordinate 2,893,047 of NZ_CP159829.1, read as the reverse complement.
AAAGCCTTGTGGTAGCTGTCTATAGCAGCCTCTAGATCACCCTTACCCTGTAGGGAAGCACTCATGTTGTAATAAACATCAGCAAAGTCAGGTTTGATCTTTAAAGCATATTTGTAGCTGTTTATTGCGGCCTCTAGGTCACCCTGAGCATTCAGGGCGTTACCAATATGATAATAGACTTCAGCATTATCTGGCTTAATTTTTAGAGCCTGTTTAAAGTTGTCCATGGCGGCATTTAGATCACCCTTATCCTGCATGGCAATACCCATGTTGTAATAAGCATCAGCATAATTAGGCTTTATCTTTAGAGCCTGTTTGTAGCTGTCTATAGCGGCCTCAAGGTCACCCTTATCCTTCAGAGCATTACCTATATTATTATAGGCCTGAGCATAATTAGGCTTAATTTTTAGAGCCTGTTTATAGCTGTCTATGGCAGCCTCAAGATCATCCTTATCCCTCAGTGCAATACCCATATTGTAATAAGCATCAGCATAATCAGGCCTGATCTTTACGGCCTGTTTGTAACTGTCTATAGCAGCTTCTAGGTCACCCTTATCCTTCAGGGTAATACCTATATTATTATAGGCCTCAGCATAGTCAGGATTAATCTTTAGGGCCTGTTTGTAGCTTTCTATGGCAGCATCAAGTTGACCCAATTGTGCATTAGCAGCGCCTTGAATATTATACAGAGTCAATGAGTCAGGAAACTGCGACAGCAATTGTTTGGCACTGTCCAAAGTTTGTTGCAGTTGTCCTTGCTGGTAGAGGCTAATCAAAGTATCTAATTGGTCTTGTGCTGGGTCTATAGAAACTCCATTTGGCACATTAAGCCTTTGTTCCAACTGGTCAAAAGCCTCCCCTTTAGCACCCATGCCCTTAGCTTGATCAAGCACAGTTTGTGCATCAACCATTCGGTCTAACTTAATCAAAGCATCAATGTAGCTTAACCAGTATTGACCTATGCTGGGATTAGCTTCTAAGGCTGTTTTAAAGAACGGCAGTGCCTCTTGGACCTTACCAACACCAACAGCTAACACTCCCATGTTGTGATTAGCATCAGGATGTTTTGGCTGTGCCTGAAGCATGGCTGTATAAAGGCGGTCTGCTTCTTGAATCTGCCCAGCCTTATGGGCTTCTATAGCTTTCTGAAGGGCCTCGTCTAATGTCAGTTCCATGAATCAATCCGTGATGTATTTGTTAGTTCAAGAATATCATTAGAGTGCATCTATTTGAACACTTTGTTTAAGTACAAGCACTTTCAGCACCACACTTAAACAAAGCAGTTAACTAATTACTTAGATATCTTTATAAATAGTTAATAACACTTAAATACTCCTTACTTACCATACACCCACTTCAGATATTGCACAGGTAATAGGGTACTTTAAACGTTTGAGTATCTTCGAATATACCCTACGTGTTTCTCCTTTATTCCCACACAACCAACCCACCCAATATTACTGAATACGTAATCCCATCTGAGGTAAACATAGTAAATGTGGTTTACAGGTGAGACACCTAATCTGTCGCACTGCACATGAATAATAAAGCCCCTATGGGTGGTGGCCCATGCACCCTCCCTAAAGTATGCCTGTGTGTTCCTGAGGTACTATTCAGCGTCAGATGACTAACCTTTTAAGGCGTAGCATTAGTCATTTGAAGTGTCCTCACAGGCTCTGTTAGAAGCCTTAAATGGGATCCTTCAGTGGTAGTTTAGGTGGTTGTTTTGAGTGCAAAGTTGCTGGTGTTTTCCTTAAGTGAAGGGTTGCCCGTGATGGTGTAAATAACTGTGAGCCAAACTGATGTACATTCGGAACGTATTGACGAACCTACACTGCCCGAAGTATGGTTGAGAGACGTTGAAATAGCGTGTTATAGCTCAGTGCTAAGAAGATGAACCGCTTCAGATACACTCCTGGCGCGCCATTTAAATCAAGCATTTAACTTTTTTTCCACAAACTAGCTTTTCTCAATCTGGCTTCCCATTGGGATTCAGTTTAGCAAAGCCTCCTGCCGATATATCCGACACAAAGGGACGTTCTAGCGGTTGCTTAGAGGTTGAATATCCGGCTTGTTGAGCGAAAGGTTGACCAACGAAATTTGGGGAAACCTCGAGGTCAAATTAGAGCCAGTAGTTGGGCTGTCCTGGTGATTCGGTTATTAGTCACAGAGTTGAGAGCCCTAGGCAGCATTTCTGATGTCTGCTTAATTCTTACTATGACTTCCATTTAGGGCTGACACGTATTAGATCAAGCTGCCTGCGTTTAGCCCATTGAGTAAGCATAAGGTGGGTCGTAAACCCAATAAAGAATCCAGCGACACAAGCTATCGTAGTAATCATAAGAACTCCAATGTTAGCACAGGGATATGAGATAAAAAGACCAACCAAGTTTTAAAAAACTAAGAGGCCGAAGCCGAGCAATCTTTAAAACTGCTCTCATTGCCTAAGCTATCAGCAACAGTGTTAGCGTTCAATAAAACTTACATAGACTTTACAGTTGTCTTGCTCGTTTTAGAAAACGATTGAATGGCTAGAAAAATGGCTTGGTAATTCCACCCATTCCCTAATCACACCAGACCTCTGTAATGGCCTCACCAACTTTAGCATGTCGAATAGATAAGCTATCTCAGATTACGTTATCTGATGATGGGTTAGTTGGGCGATAGCATTCTAAGTTTTCAAAATTACCTGTATAATTTCGACGTTAATGATGGAGTTATATTAAATTTGAACGATGAGTCGGCTATTTTTTTGAAGCGGCAAGGGCTGAAATGGCCTGTCGCTAATAAACTGAAAAGTGATCATTGAAGTGAGTTTATTTAACCTCGAATATGTGATGGGTCGTTTCATTTTATGAGATGCCTATCTATGGCTTGTTTACTGAACGACGGAGCGAGTAGTAACTATGCGTCATAAAATAAACCTTTCCATTCTGCTAGCATTATTTTGGCTGCTGAACTCTGGGCACTACAGTAATCTGATGCTTTTCTTAGGTGTGCTTTCTATCGCTGTGGTTATCTTTATTGCTCATCGTATGGATTTAGTGGACCACGAGTCGCAGTCTATGGGCTTGTCTCTAGCATTTACAAAGTACGGCTTATGGTTGTCAAAGGAAATCATAGTCGCCAATGTGGCTGTTGTTAAGCATATCTGGCTTGGCAATAAGACCATTTCCCCCACCATGTCCAAGGTTAAGGCGAGCCAAACAACAGACGTGGGTAAAGTCATCTACGCCAATTCAATTACCTTAACACCAGGCACTGTCAGTTTAGGGCTGGTGGGTGATGAAATAACGGTACACGCGCTCATTCGAGAAAATATCGAAGCCCTAGAGTCTGGAGATATGGATCGACGGGTGAGTCAATTGGAGAAGTCATGATAATTGCAGCCACTTTGGCTATTCTGGTAGTGATGGTGTTAGCCATCATCCGGGGCGTGATGGGCCCTAGTCTCTATGACCGCATTCTAGCCATGAATATGTTTGGCACTAAAACTGTATTACTGATTTCTCTTTTGGGCTTTGTGATGGGGCGGCCTGAATTCCTAGACATAGCGATGGTTTATGCCCTTATAAACTTTATTAGTGTGATCGGTGTGTTGCGATTATTTGAGGCCTTTACTGCCAAGCATAATGGCAAAGTCGTTGAGCCTGCACAGAGAGACTTATAATGGATACACTGCTTAATCTAGCCAGTTCTTTTTGCCTGTTATTGGGGAGTTTTTTGTGTCTATCAGGTGGTGTAGGCATTTTGCGCTTTCCTGACTTTTATACGCGCATGCACGCCGCTGGAGTATCGGACACCCTTGCTGCGGCTATGATCCTCATTGGCCTAATGCTGCAGATTCCTGAAACGTTGGTGATTATAAAGCTCATCATCATCCTCTTAATGACCCTATTTATTAGCCCTTCAGCAAGTCATGCTCTAGGCCGAGCTGCCTTGCTAAATAATTTAACACCAGTCGTCGCTGGAGATAAAAACTATGCTGAACAGACCACTGAAGTAGGAGATAACCCATCGAAATCTTAATCGATATTGTCTTACTAACGCTTTTAGTGGGCATTGCCATTGCCATTAACCAAATCAAAGATATGTTTGCTGTCGTTATGCTGGCGGGTATTTATGGACTTGTCTCTGCCAGTTTTTTTGTGACTTTGGATGCGGTTGATGTTGCGTTTACTGAAGCCTCTGTGGGCGCAGGTATTTCCACCTTATTAATGTTAACCACTGTGGCCATGACTGGCCGCACAGAGCATGAGGCGAGTCATAAGCCAATGCTGGCTTTGTTTGTGGTCATGGTGACGGGTGGTCTACTCATTTATGGCACCTTTGATATGCCGTATTTTGGATCTGTTGATGCCCCTGTTCAGAACCATGTTGGTCCTCGTTATATTTTATATTCCATGCAGGAAATCGGTGTGCCTAATATGGTGACATCGGTTCTGGCAAGTTATAGAGGCTTTGATACCTTTGGTGAGGTCACGGTTATATTCACAGCGGGTATTGGGGTGTTAGCCCTATTGTCGGTCGTGCGGCGGCCAGAGGATGATACTGCCATTGAAGCTATTAATGATTCTATGCATGAGAAACATCTGATTTTACGAGTGGTCATAAAAACCTTAATCCCATTTATTCTACTGTATGCATTTTATGTGCAATTTCATGGTGATTTTGGCCCCGGTGGTGGCTTCCAAGCAGGGGTTATATTTGCTGCAGGCATTATTTTATATGCCATGTTGTTTGGACTTAGCGTAGCACGCCGCGTTATTAGACAACCCTTGGTGCAGCTATTATCCGCCGTTGGGGTGTTGATCTATGGCAGTGTGGGCGTGGTATCGATGCTCAATGGCGGCAGTTTTTTGGATTATGATGTGTTGTCTGCCGACCCCATTGCGGGGCAGCACTTAGGCATTCTCTTAATTGAGCTGGGCGTAGGCGTTACGGTGGCGTCAGTTATGATTATGATCTTCTTTAGTTTCGCTGGACGCAGTGAATATCAACAGGCGAAAAAAGGTGAGTCCCTATGAGCATGATACTGGGCCTTTATAACTATTGGATTGTGATTGTGTTGATGATGATTGGCTTTTACATCATCATCGCCCATGGCCACCTCATCAAAAAAATTGTGGGGCTGAACATTTTTCAGACGTCGGTCTTTATTTTTTACATCAGCCTGGGAAAGGTTGAGGGTGGTACTGCGCCGATCTGGCAAGAAAGCATCACGCTCTACTCAAACCCATTGCCTCATGTGCTCATTCTTACGGCAATCGTGGTCGGTATAGCAACCACTGCATTGGGGCTTGCCTTAACCATTAGGCTTAAAGAAGCCTATGGCACCATTGATGAAGATGAAATCCAAGCTATGGACAATCAAGACAAGGAGTCTCAGTCGTGTTAGCGCACCTCCCCATATTACAAGTCATTGTGCCGCTCATGGCGGCCCCTGCCTGCTTGATTTTAAGAAGGCCACAACTGGTGTGGATGTTTACGCTACTAGCCAGTGCGATCGCATTTATTATTAGTATTCTTTTGCTGCAGCAAGTCATGCAGACGGGCACTATTAGTTATGAACTAGGCGGTTGGAGCCCACCATGGGGTATCGAATATCGCATTGATAAGCTGAATGCCTTTATTGCCCTTATTATTTCTGGAGTCAGCACTGTGGTGCTGGTGGCTGCCCAAACCAGCATAGAAAAAGAAATTCCCCAAGAAAAGCACACGCTATTTTATATTCTCTACCTACTATCTTTAACGGGTATGCTGGGCATCGTGACTACTGGCGACGCCTTTAACGTATTTGTGTTCCTAGAAATTTCATCTTTGTCTGCATATTCCTTAATCGCGTTGGGTCGAGATAGACGTGCCCTGTGGGCCTCTTTTCAATATCTGATTATGGGCACCATAGGTGCAACTTTTATTCTTATCGGTATCGGTCTCATGTATCAAATGACCGGCACCCTAAATATGGCTGACCTTGCCACTCGCTTACCTGAAGTTGCAGAGACGCGCACAGTGACCACCGCTTATGTGTTTTTTATCGTGGGTGTGTGCCTAAAGTTAGCTCTATTTCCTCTGCATTTATGGCTGCCCAATGCCTACGCACATGCACCATCAATCGTCACTGCATTTTTTGCCGCAACCTCGACCAAGGTGGCCGCATATTTGCTGATTCGCTTTACCTTTTCAATTTTTGGGGTGTCGTTTTCCTTTACCACCTTGCCTATGGAAATGGTATTTTTAACATTGGGTTTGTTAGGTATCTTTGTGGCCTCTACCGTGGCTATTTATCAAGATAATATAAAGCATGTGTTTGCTTACTCTAGTGTGGCGCAGATTGGTTACATGATTGTGGGCTTCAGCATGTCCACTAACGCGGGCTTAAGTGCCATGCTGTTGCATGTGTTTAATCATGCACTGATGAAGGGAGCTTTATTTCTGGCCTTAGGTGCAGTGATGTTGCGTGTGGGTAGTACCCAGTTGAAAGATTTTCAGGGTTTAGGGCGTCAAATGCCATTAACAATGGCAGCCATTGTTGTGGGTGGCTTAAGCCTCATAGGTGTGCCTCTAACTGTGGGCTTTGTGAGTAAATGGTATTTAGTGGTGGCGGCCCTTGAAAAGGGCTGGTGGCCCGTGGCGGGTCTGGTTTTACTGGCGTCTTTATTAGCCGTCGTCTACGTTTGGCGTATTGTCGAGACGGCCTATTTTAAAGCACCTATAGCACCTATAGCAGGTAAGGAGCAGGTCAAAGAAGCGCCTATGGCCTTTTTGCTACCCGTTTGGATGCTTGTTAGTGCTAACGTCTACTTTGGCCTTGATACGCGCCTCAGTGTGGAAGTTGCCACTGCTGCAGCGCAGAGCTTATTTGGGGTTGCCCCATGAATTTATCCCTAGCCACATTGCTGCAGTTCTGTATCCTTTTACCGATCTTTGCAACCCTGGGTATTGTGGCGTTAAGACGCCATCAAAACTTAAGAGAAGCGGTTAGTGTTGGTACCAGTGTGCTGGTGTTTTATGCAGTGGTTACTATTTATCTAGGTGTCGATGCTGGTGAAACTATCACTGTCCATTGGCTACAAGTTTTACCTGGATTGAGTGTAAGTTTTTCTGTAGAACCATTGGGGGTGATATTTTCATTGATTGCAAGCTTTCTGTGGTTTGTGACTATCATCTATTCCATTGGTTATATGCGTGGCCATAATGAAGACCATCAAACACGGTTTTTTTGTTGCTTTGCCATTGCCATAGGTAGTGTCATGGGAGTTGCCTTTGCAGATAACTTGTTTACCCTGTTTATCTTTTATGAGGTACTCACACTCTCCACCTATCCTCTTGTTACTCACTCGGGCACAGAGGGTGCAAAAAAGGGTGGGCGAACATATCTTGGTATTTTACTTGGCACCTCTGTAGCATTTTTTCTATTTGCAATTGTTGGTACATGGGTGGTTGCTGGTAGGCTAGATTTCACTCCAGGTGGCGTATTTCCAGCAGAAGCAAACACGACTTTGCTAGGTATAATTTTAGTCCTATTTATTTTTGGCATTGGTAAGGCTGCCATTATGCCTTTCCATCGGTGGCTGCCGGCTGCCATGGTCGCACCAACCCCCGTCAGTGCCTTACTGCATGCAGTGGCTGTAGTTAAGGCGGGTGTTTTCACCGTAATGAAAGTCGGTGTGTTTATTTTTGGCCTCGATTTATTAGTCGTTTTGCCCACTACGCAGTTTTTACTATACCTAGCTGGCGCTTCAGTATTGCTTGCCTCATTCGTTGCTATGCGACAGGACAATTTAAAAGCAAGGCTGGCTTACTCAACAGTTAGCCAGTTGGGCTATATTACTATTGGTGTACTCCTAGCCACATCATCAGGCGTTATTGCAAGTTCAATGAATATCGCAATGCATGCCTTTGGAAAAATTACTTTATTCTTTTGTGCTGGTGCAATTTTGGTTGCTGCACATAAAAGTAACATCAGTGAAATGCGAGGTCTGGGCAGGCAAATGCCTTTTACTATGGTGGCGTTCTTTATTGGTAGTCTGAGCATTATCGGCTTGCCTCCCACAGGTGGAACATGGAGCAAGTGGTACTTGTTAATGGCTACATTAGAAACTGAACAATTAATCATTATGGCCATCCTAATGCTCAGTTCACTACTCAATATTGCTTATTTGATGCCCATACCTTTTCACGCTTTTTTCTCTAACATTCCAGCTAAAAATGAGCATGGAGAGTCTGCTGCCAAAGTTCAAATAAAAGAAGCGCCTATGGCTTCATTAATCGCAATAGGTATTGCAGCCTTGGGTTGTTTGGTCTTGTTTATCTACCCCAACCCTCTTCACGAATTGGCTTCTGCTATTTTAGAACCCCAGCAATTGACTCATGGAAACTAACCAAATGACTCAGTGTCCAGATATTCAGAACGATAAAAAATCAACGTCAATAGTATTTTCACTTGCATCTGATCCTTGCCGTTTATTAACAAGAATTGTGTACGGCCTTCTCTTAAAAACCCAGAGTGGAGAAAAAGTATGAATGAACAAGAGAAGCATTGGCTCGTTAGAGAAAAGACCATACGCTTACTTTGGCGAGGTGGTATTGCTATATTATTTTTGCTCGTCATGGCTGATTTTTTTATTCATGCTCACCCTTACTTTCAGATCGATGGCACGTTTGGCTTCTTTTCCTGGTTTGCGCTTGTGACCTGTATCAGCATGGTACTTTTTGCTAAGGCACTTGGTCTACTTTTAAAGCGCAAGGACACCTATTATGACAATGAGTGACTTCCCACCAGGCCTGGTGCTAATTATTGGTGCATTCTTACTTCCGATCATAGGTCAAAGACTAAGGCCTATGCTTACACTAGGGCTGCCGTTGTTAACGCTTTACCTAGTATGGAGTTTGCCAAACGGCACTTTCTCTACTCTCCCTCTGTTAGATTATAATCTTGCCTTTGTTCAAAGTGATTCAATAAGCCGCCTCTTCGCCACTGTTTTTTCTATAATGACATTTGGTGGAAGCTTGTTTGCACTCAAGCAAAAGCGAGTATTGGAATTGGTTTCAGTATTTGTCTATGCGGGCAGCGCCATTGGCGTCGTCTTTGCTGGAGACCTAATAAGCCTGTTTATTTTTTGGGAAATAATGGCTGTTGCGTCAACAGTCGTTGTTCTTTCGGCGGGTGGCAAACGTTCTTATCAAATCTCAATGCGATATTTCTTCGTCCACGTTTTCGGTGGGACACTATTATTGATAGGCATTTTGTCACATATTGTAGATACTGGCTCGACTGCATTTACTGCCATGGAACCTAATACATTCGGTACCATTTTTATACTCATGGGCTTCCTTATTAACGCTGCTGCACCCCCTTTATCAGCATGGTTATCTGATGCCTATCCGGAAGCTTCTTTTAGTGGCGCAGTATTCCTTTCGGCTTTTACCACTAAAGCCGCTGTATATGTTTTGCTACGTGGTTTCCCTGGCACTGAAGTGCTAATTTTTATCGGCGTATTCATGATATTTTATGGCATTATTTATGCCCTGCTAGAAAATGACATGCGCAGAATTCTCGCTTACAGCATCGTAAATCAAGTGGGCTTTATGGTGACTGGCGTGGGAATTGGTACGGAAATGGCGTTGAACGGTGTTGCTGCACACGCATTCACACACATCATCTACAAGGGCTTGTTGCTCATGTCGGCTGGATCCGTTCTTTACATGACGGGCAGGCGCAAGTGCACTGACTTAGGAGGCCTATTTCAGAGTATGCCACTGACAGCCTTTTGCAGTATTATTGGTGCACTGTCGATTTCCTCATTCCCATTGACCTCAGGATTTATCAGTAAGTCTATGATCAGTCAAGCGGCTGCAGATGAAAGTCTAACTTTCGTCTGGTTTATGCTAATGGCTGCATCAGCTGGGGTCTTCCTTCACGCTGGAATCAAATTCCCCTGGTTTGTATTTTTCCAAAAAGATTCAGGTTTGCGTCCCTCAGATCCTCCTTGGAGTATGAGATTAGCAATGATCCTGTTTGCAAGTATTTGTATCGGTCTTGGAATTTGGCCAGAATATTTATATGCAATGTTACCTTACGAGGTCACTTATGTGCCTTATACTGTGACTCACGTTGTGCAGATGTTGCAGCTGTTGTTATTCTCAGGTTTTGCTTTTTTTATTATGCTTCCTTTGATGAAACGAACACTCACTATTACTCTGGATTTTGATTGGACTTATCGACGTTTTTTCCGTTTATTATTAGGTCGTTTGTTTGCCACTATTTGGAAGATCGATGGCATGATGCGTCGCAGTTTTCTGGCCAAATTAGATTCAGGTTTAAACTATCTAGCGCAAAGGCATGAAGGTCCAAGCAGTTTACTTTCCCGTGATCACCCTGCAGGTAGCATGGTTCTTTGGGTTGCGGTTCTGCTTGCCATCTACTTGCTCATGAGTTTTCTGCGCTGAGCACCTTGTTAGGGCGCTCTGAGATTTAAAGTTTGGAGCAGTTGGGTCTGTGACGGTTATGAGAAGCAGCGTCTATGGCGTCAGCCTTAGTCAATGGAGTGAGCGTAAACCGTATTGCGCGCCACCCCAAGTTGTCTTGCAGCGAGGGCAACATTGCCTGTACATTCGCGAATCATTTTCCGAATTTCGAGGCATTGCACTTCCTTAGCCATTTGGCCAGTGCAACGAGGGCAGGCGACGATATCAAATTCATGATGCCCTAAAATTCGAGTGACACCCTCAGCGCGTATAATACCCTCATGATGCTGAGAGGCAAGGGTGCGCGAACTCCAATCTAAATCAGATAAGTTATCAATGCTAGAGCTTTTCCTCAGTGCGTCAATGGCGCAGTTTGATAAGGCATGCTGAGGTGAAATTGACCCTAGCATCGCATTGCAAACATGCTGAAAATCAGATCGGTGATTTAGTTTGGGCAAGAACAGTGAGAATCCTGAAAGACGTTTTATTAGAGGTCCAAGTGGCCCTTTTGAAGTAGCCTTAACTTCATCTGTATGAGCACTGCTAAGGATGACCCACTCGCCATCACCCAACAGTGGGTTACGTCTTTGCATGACTCGATTCAATAATGTGTTGAGCATGGGAGCAATGTCAGGGGGCAACTGATCAATTCTGTCTAGGTAAAGGGTGCCGCCTTTATTGAGGTCAATTTTATCAGGAGCCAGATCACCAGATTCAGACTTGGATTTCATTTGTGCAATTAGTTGGCTCTCAACTGAAGTCACATCTACTGTTGAGCAATCAACCATGATAAAGCTTTGACTTGCATGCAACTGCTCATGCATTTCTTCAGCAATGGTATTCTTGCCTGTGCCCTTTTCTCCCAAGATCATCACAGAAAGACCTTGCTGAGCTGATTTTTTGCCTAATCTGAGATTATGCCTAAGGGCTTCATCCTTGAAAATGCGTCCTGTCGTTGAGTTTTCAGTTGCTTGGCGTAAGTGATAAATTGGATCAGCCGGCAAAAAAAACTGTGTTTTTGAAAGTGAGGCTTTAACACTATGTGTGAGTCTGAGGCGGGCAAAATACCCAGAATGCAGCCAGTCTTTAATCTGTACCACTTCACCCTTACAAATGCGCCCAATGAGGGAGCGGAACTGGCCCATAAATACGTCTTCAAACTTGGGCGTGCTCGTCAGTTTTAGGCCTGTTAAAAGCTCACTTGTGCGGCGGTTAGCGCCGGTAATCTCACCATCCTGATTAAAGGCAATCATGGCCACATTCTGGGTTTGGAGGTATTCTTGCCGCGGATGAAATTGGATAATATGGTGACCACGATGATCGTCTACGAACAGTCGGTTTTCTACATTTTGGGCTGCTAAATTTACCAAAGCTAGGGTGTGGTATTGGCGTACAGTGACCTCTGAAGAGGCATCGATCAAACCGATTAATTCACCACCACTGTCAAATATAGGTGCTGACAAGCATGACACTCTACCTTCGTTAGAAAAAAAGTGTTCTGGACCAGTGACATTGCAGGGTACCCCACTGTGCAGAGCTAGTCCGAGGGCATTGGTACCACGGATTTCCTCACTCCAAATAGATCCAGGAATGATGCTCTTACCACAATTTGACTGACTAAACTCGTTATCCACAATGCGATCTAGGATGACACCATCGCTGTCAGCAAAAGCTAATAAGAAATTAGGCCCAGCAATTTGTGCGCTGAGTAGCTCTAGCTCAGGTCGAGCTAAACGCATAACAAGATCTAACTTATCACGGCGTTGTTGCAGGTCTGTGTGAGATACTACACACTCCTCTGGTTTGCTGACGGGGTCTAGGCCAAGCCTTACGCAGCGTTTCCAGCTATCGGCAATAGGCGATGGCATGGCGCCATAAGCGAATTTGCCATTCAGCTCGAGGCCTTTGCGCGCTTTTTCAAATGCTGTTTGCAAAATAATCTCCCAATTAGCCCAATAATATGCCAATTAATGCGCCATAAATAAAGGAAATTTATGAAAATGCTCAATTTTTGAACACATAAAAACCATAGTTTGGCAAAAATTGAACACCCATGATGCACGGATTGTAAAAGTTTGTCGGTATATTAACGACATATATCAAACACAGCGTATTATTTTTGGAGATTTACATGAAGGCGCAAGTTCTACATACATATGATGACGATCTAACAGCATCGACTTGGGTTGAGTACAAAGACGTACCTGATCCTACCATTACCAAGGGGTCTGACGTGATCGTACGTATTGGTGGAGCGGGTGTCTGTCGCACAGACCTGCACGTGATAGAAGGTGTTTGGCGTCCACACATGGACCCGACCGGAGATCAGCTGTTACCCCTCATCTTGGGTCATGAAAATGCCGGTTGGGTTGAGGATGTGGGTCCAGAGGTTCAAGGACTGAAAAAAGGCGACCCTGTTATTGTGCATCCAAAGATTTCTAACGGTACCTGTATTGCGTGTCGTCGTGGAGAAGACATGCATGGCGAAGGCACTTTTCCTGGACTTGATTCAGACGGGGGTTATGCGGAGGCATTAGTCACCTCTGAGCGTAACATCATCAAATTACCTGACTCATTATTACCCAAAGAAGTCGCACCCTATTCAGATGCAGGCCTAACCGCCTATAGAGCAGCGAAAAAAGCCACGCGGCACTTATTGCCAGGCGAATATTGTGTGGTGATTGGAGCGGGTGGATTAGGTCATATTGCCATTCAAGTTTTGCGCGCCATGTGTGCCGCAGAAATTATTGTGGTGGACACCTCAGCTAAATCACTTGAGCTTGCTGGCAAGTGTGGCGCTAACTATTTAGTGCAAGCTGATGGTGGCGAAGTTGAAGCAGTTTTATCACTAACCAAAGGCAAGGGTGCTCAAGCGGTACTCGACTTTGTTGGTGAAAAAGGCACAACCCGCAAGGGTTTGGAAATGACCCGAGCTGCGGGTAGTTACTATGTAGTGGGGTATGGTGAAGATATTCAAGTTCCAACTGTTGACTTAGTCATCACGGAAAAAAATATCATCGGTAACCTAGTAGGCACGTGGGCTGAACTGACTGAACTCATGGAGTTAGCTCATCGAGGCTTAGTAGATCTGACGACCCAAGAATACTCGCTTAGGGACGCTAATGTTGCTTTGCGTGATTTACATGAAGGTAAGATCAGCGGCCGAGCGGTTCTGATTCCCTAAACTGAATCAAAAAATTAAACTAAACTGGAGTATAGTATGATAAAAATAAATAAGTTTATTGGTCCAGCGTCGGTACTGGCGCTCGCTGTTGCGGCAGCATCGCCAGCGATGGCAAAGGACTATTCACAATTTGGTATTGAGAAGGATTTACCAGGCACATGTAGCTACGAAGCTATTGACGCTAAGGATTATTCTGGACGTTCACTGAATGTGATCACCCACGCAATTCCTGTTATTGGCGAGCCAACAGCTTTGCACGCTGAACAGTTTGCAAAACTTACAGGTGCCGAAGTGAACGTGGTTCACGTGCCTTTTGGTGACTTGTTTCAGCGTATAATGATTCCTTTTCAAAGTGAGCAAAACGCATATGACGTATTGTTCTACGCATCACTTTGGATTGGCGACTTTAATCGCTTTTTAGAGCCTGTGCCACAGAAGTACATTGATTCAACCGGCATGGCAGACGTGACTGATAGTTTTACTGGTGTTGCTACTTGGAATGGCCAGATGATTCAGTATCCAATGGATGGTGATCGTCATTACCTTAAGTATCGTACCGATATCTTTGATAATGCTGATGTGCAGGCAAAGTTCCTAGCTGATACAGGCAGTGAGCTAGTCGTGCCAGAGACTTGGGAAGACTATAACAAAGTTGCTGCTTACTTTAATGACAGCGATTGGGATGGTGATGGCGAGCTAAACTATGGCTCAGCTGAAGTAGCCAAGCGTGACGATCTGATGTTCTCTGCGTTCATCAGCCGTGCCGCTCCCTATGCGAAGCACCCAGATGTTAAAGGTGGTTTCTTCTTTGATCTAGAAACGATGGAGCCATTGATTAACTCACCAGGTTTCGTTCGTGGTTTGAAGCTGTTTGTTGATGCACAAAAAAGCTTCCCACCAGGAGGCAATAACTTTGGACTTGGCGATGAGATCTTCTCATTCGGTGGTGGCCAAACCTTGATGAGCTACAGCTGGGATGATGCCTACGTTCAGGCCAACCAAGCTGACAGTCGCATCCGTAATATGGTTGCTGCAGCGCCACTGCCTGGTGCTGGAGAAGTTTGGAACCGTGATACAGAAAAGTGGGACACATTTGCTACGCCAAACCGTGCACCTTATATGACTTGGGGCTGGTCTTCAGCTGTCTCGTCAATGTCAGAAGAGCAGGATATGGCTTTTGACTTCTTGTGTTTCTTCTCTAACGAAGCTAACGCCAAGCACGACTTACAGATTGGTCGCTTTGGAGTTAATCCTTACCGTGACGAGCATTTAGATGTAGACTTCTGGAAAGGACAGGGCTGGGAAGACAAGACAGCTGAATCCTATGTTTCGACTTTGTCGAACATGGAGCAAAGTCAAAACCGTGTGTTTGACTTGCGTGTTCCTGGTGTAAGTCAGTTCATGTCATCCATGGCTAATGGTGTTGCTGAGGCAATGGCAGGTCAGAAATCTGCTCAAGAAGCGCTAGATGGTGTAGCCAAAGAATGGGCTGAAATCACTGATCGTATTGGTAAAGATCGGTTGCGTGAAGCCTATGCCAACGTTGTTAAGCTTGAAGACAACGAAGGTTGATGCTGTAGGGTGGGCGCCTCTTGGCGCCCACCAACAATCTCGGAAAAACTATAATGTTATCTTCAAAACACTTCTTTTTGCTACCAGCACTTTTAACTTTGGTAGCCATCATTCTTTTCCCACTTTTATTCACAGTTCGAGTTAGCTTTTCAAGCTGGGATGTTTTCCAGTCAGGACTCGATTTTATTGGCGGCAGTAACTACGTCCGTGTGTTCGAGGACCAGCGCTTCTGGCAAAGCCTTCAGCGCCTATCCCTACTATCAATCATTTCCGTATCTTTGCAATATACCTTAGGTTTTGCATTGGCCTTAGCTGTTTGGAAACAGGTGCGGGGAGGCCGCTTATTGCGGGTATTATTCCTTATTCCAATGATGACCACCCCGGTGGTGATGTCAGTTATTTGGCGTACTGTATTTCATGAAAGCCTAGGCCCCGTAAATGACATTTTAAGTGCGTTTGGCGTGGGTCCTGTGCCGTGGCTCTCGAGCGCAACTGGGGCATTTATCAGTGTGCTAATTGTAGAAGTTTGGCAATGGACACCCTTTATGTTCCTGCTCCTGTTAGCGGGTTTGGTATCGCTACCCAAAGAACCTTATTTAGCAGCAGCCATAGATGGGGCGGGCACATGGCGAACCTTCTGGCAGGTTACTTTTCCACTGATGGCACCCATAACCATTGGTGCATTGATTATCCGACTTATAGAAGCATCCAAGATTATGGATACCGTTTACGTGCTGACTTCAGGTGGGCCAGGGACGGCAACTGAGACCTCGTCCTATTACATCTACATACGTGGATTGCGAGATTTTCAAATCGGTTATTCTGCGGCTCTGTCGTTGGTTTATCTAATCATCATGATTATCAGTCTCACTATTATTGCGAAACTTCTGTTACGAACGCTGGTCGGGAAGGACGAATAAAATGAATAAGTTCTACCACACCCTTAAAACTATTTTTTTACTTGGTTGGTCAATTTTTGTAGTGTTTCCATTTCTCTGGGCACTCACGACTTCTTTTAAAGATGCTAATGCCATTACCAGTGGCGCAACTTATATTCCTTGGGTCGATTTTGAACCATCGACTCAGGGCTGGACGTCACTATTTACCACTGGATCTCAGGGCATCAATATCATTGGCCCATTTATCGATTCTGCAGTGGTGACCTTGATTGCCAGTTTGGTGAGTTTAATTCTTGGCACACTAGCCGCCTATGGTCTGTCCCGTTTTGAGTATCGCTTAGGCTTTGTAAAGAATTCTGATATTACTTTTTTCTTTATCTCTCAGCGCATCATGCCACCTATTGTGTTGGCAATTCCATTCTTTCTAATGCTTAAAGAACTGGGTGCACTGGATACTATCTTTGGTTTGGTTTTAGTTTACATCGCTCTATTGCTGCCAATAGCAGTGTGGGTTATGACCGACTTTTTTTCGGGCATTCCCAAAGAGTTAGATGAAATGGCCATGACGGATGGCTGCAGTCCCATTGGTGCTTTCTTCCGTGTGATTTTACCAAATTCTGTACCTGGATTAGTTGTTGCAGGCATGTTTTGCTTAATTTTTGGATGGAACGACTTTTTCTTTGCCTTTACCCTGACGTTTACAGAGACTCAGCTTTTACCCGTGTCTATCGTTTCGCTCAATTCCTCAGTGACTCCGTGGTGGTCCCTGTCAGCCTTTGCCCTAATTTCAGTCGCACCTTTGGCTTGTGTTGCAGTCATCGTAGAACGTTACATGTCACGTGGCACCATGTCGGGGGCCATTAGGTAATTATTATGCTTCAGATTGATCATCTCACAACTGCTGATGCCAAAGTTACTTTGGACGATGTCTCATTTCTTTTTGAGGCTGGCAAAATTTATACCATCTTAGGCCGCACAGGTGCGGGCAAGACTGAACTTCTGCGAGCCCTAATGGGGCTCAACCCTTTGACTGTTGGCACTGTAAAATTGGATGAAGAGGATATTACTGAGCGGCCCATCAGGGCCCGAAATATGTCTCTTGTGTACCAGCAGTTTATTAATTACCCGCACTTAAGTGTGCTGGATAATGTGGCCTTTCCGCTGCGCCGCCAAGGCAAGAAAAAAGCTGAGGCACAAGTGCTTGCTAGCCAGATGCTTGAAACGGTTGGCCTAGGAGAATTTTTCCAACGTCGGCCAGCACAGCTCTCTGGTGGCCAGCAACAACGTGTGGCTCTGGCCCGCGCCATGGTTAAACAGTCACGCATCTTGATGCTAGACGAACCCTTGGCAAACCTAGACTATAAACTGCGTGAGCAGCTGCGTGAGGAGTTTCCAAGGCTGGTGGCTGACAATGTTGAGAGTGTCATCTTGTACACAACCACAGAGCCTCGTGAGGCCATGGAATTGGGTAACACGATGATCGTCATGCATGACGGTAGGGTTATCGCCAGTGGCGCACCTGCCGATTTATTTGCACACCCACCCACCAAAGATACGGCAAGCGTCATCAGTGATCCACCGATCTCCTTCATCTCAGGCTTTGTGCGTGATAATAGCCTTTACTTCAGTGAAGGGCATTTGGCCCCCAGTGAAGGCTTGCTGTTACCAGCAGATGGCCCAGTGACCATTGCTTTGCGGCCTGATGCAATTGAGCCAGTTGGTGCATTTAATGCGCAGATAGGCTTGTCAGAATTTAGTGGATCACAAACGATCATTCACCTCGATTTTGATTTTGGTCGTGCCATCATGATGGTTGATGGTATTGAAGCTTTTGCAGCGGGCAATGACATCAGCGTTTCAATCCGGTCAGAACACATCATGTTGTTTGCACCAGATGGTGGCAATATAACACTCAGGAATAACCAAGATGGCTAAAATTGTATTGGAAAACCTTGGGCACAGCTATTTAGCTGATCCCAAAGGCGAGCATGACTATGCTTTAAAGCCAGTTAATCTGACTTGGCAAGATGGTAAAACATACGCTTTGTTGGGTCCTTCAGGCTGTGGCAAGACCACTATGCTCAATATTATATCGGGGCTGGTCGCGCCATTACATGGGCGCTTATTGTTTGACGGGGAGGATGTGACTAACATCCCTACATCTGAGCGTAATATTGCTCAAGTGTTTCAGTTTCCAGTCATCTATTCGACTAAAACAGTCAGGCAGAATTTAGCCTTTCCGCTGGAATGCCGTGGCGTTTCACCGTCGCGCATCAGGCAACGGGTGGCAGAAGTGGCCACGCTGTTAGATTTGGATTATGCCTTAGATATGCCTGCACGTAAGCTCAGTGCTGATCAAAAGCAATTGATCTCTTTGGGACGGGGCTTAGTGCGGGAAGATGTTAGCGCCATTCTGTTGGATGAGCCATTAACAGTGATTGACCCGCAAATGAAATTTATGCTGCGGCGTAAGTTGCGGGAAATTAACCGGCAAACAGGCGTAACTATGATCTTGGTGACCCACGATCAAAGCGAAGCCATGAGTTTTGCTGATGAGATTGTGGTGATGAAAGATGGTTTATTACAGCAGTCAGGCACACCTGAGGAGCTATTCTTACGCCCACAAAATGATTTTGTAGGCTATTTTATAGGTTCACCACCGATGAACATGATTAACCTTGAAGTTCGCCAAGGTACGCTAGAAACCGATGCCCTGAGCTTAACTCAGCCATCACCGAGTGAGAGTAATGCCCTACTCTATCAACTGGGCATCAGGCCAGAGCATATCTCTTTGGTCAACCAGACGGCAGACAACGTTGGAGTGGGCATCATCAAAAAAATCGAGCACCTAGGGGTTGATGGTATTGTGACGCTCGAATTAGCCGCCAATGTAGTCATTAAAGCGAAGACTCGCAAACACACGGCTATGTCTGTGGGTACAACAATGGGAATTAATGTACGCCAAGACGATGCTCTTTTATACCTTGATGGTAGGCTAGCCACTTAGCACCTAGCTTGCCATAATATTTCTGCACCACTAAAGCGAGCTGCCTAAGGTGGTTTTTAAAGGGGCGTTACTGAGTCCGCTGCTATGATAGTGTTGCAAAAACAAGCTAGGACATCACCCCTTGATGGCCTAACTTTATAATTATACTACCGTTTTAATACCCCTCTGTCGGCCCTATTGCCAAGCTTAGCGTTGCTATTAAGGTATCAGTATCTAATTAAAAAAGTTATCAACCAAAGTTGATTACTAATGTATAATGCTGGCTCGATAAATTAATTTAAGACACTAAATGCAAAAAGCGTACGTCCTAGTGAAAACTAGTATTGTGTGTATATAGTTGATTGTGTCAGAATAAAATGGAAATCAAAACAGTGACTGTAAATGACGATAGACAAGCATCGCTATCCAATGACGAGCAGCAAAGCCTTTCTCCTTTAAGGATTGCTGGCTGGGTTGGTGTAGTCGTTGCAACTCCATTTTTTTTGTGGGTGCCACTTGGATTCATAAGCTTCATACCATCGATGATTGATGTCTTTGGTATTGTTGGAGTGCGCATCCCTGCAGCGTTTACGATTGCTGGACTATTGCTAGCAGCAGTTGGATTTCACCGGATTGAATGAGGGCTAAACCGGGCCTTTAGTTGGACCAAAGTTAACTCAATAAGTAAGGAAATTAGTATGTTCAAATTATCAGATTTTTTCATCATGCTGGCGGTTGCGGTGTCCTTTGCAGTATCTGGACTGCTCTGGTTCGAAGGTAAGCAATTAGAAGGATTGTTCACTGCAATATGGGTACCTTCTATCCTTTCCTTTGGTATTTACTTCAAGTTGTCTAGCCTATTGGCAAGGAGAAACCAATCATGATTTCTGATAACTTGTTTCCTATCGCCATATTTGTGTTCATTATCATGATGATAGGCCTTGTGTTAACTTTTATAGAATTTCGGTATGGCGAGCCGAAGCGTCAACAGGATCGAGCTGACAGAAAAGCGGAAGCAGCCATTAAAGACGATATGGCCCAATAAGCCCACGCAGTATTTTTGCTGCATGTTCTTGGCTTAATGAGGTCAAATTTTTCCTGCTTTTTCGCTAAGTGGATAGATTTTTTGTGCCTAACTCTTTAAAGAGATCTTTCTTTTTTTAGACCCAGTATGCTGTTTTGTAGCACCCATGATTTGTTATATCTTTAAATCTATAAAAACATATTCGAAAGAATCCTGATTCCCTCTCCGCACAAATATCCCAAATCACTCGGTAGTTTAATCTGGTCATGGGTCTGTGCGACCCATGGGTCGACTTGATATGGAGAACTGATAATGGTGTTACAGTGTGGGCATAAATTAAACCTCCAACTCGAGCCAAAGCTTTGATACTACGGCTTGGTTTACCTGAGGAGAAAAGATCACATGCAGCAATTGGCGAATCAATTATTCCATAAGACCATTCGACGATGGGTGCCATTCTGGCGTGATGCCCAACCACAGTTTGATGCGTTAGAGAAACTATCACTTGATCCTGAATTGAATAACGCAGATGAAAAAGTGCTGTTGACTTGGATGGATGCCTGCCTTAAAGATAATGGTGGCGAAGTGGCTGCCCGTTCTCGAGCAGCCGAACTAGGCCGACGTTTCTTAGATTTAAATGATGCGGGGCGAGTTCGTTTTTTGTGTTTGATGGCAGACAACTACTCTGTTGATGAGGTGCACCTGACTGCAGTAATTGAGTCTTGGTTGAGTGCAAATTCAGATCAACGGCGCATGTTAGAGGCACAGCTTCGTAGTGCCCTTGAACCCCCTAGAATGAAATTACTGACACAGTTCAACGAGCTCCCCCAAGGCGTAAAATTTTTAGTGGATATGCGCGCTGAAGTACTTCGATTGCGCCGTGAGCACCCTAACCTTGCACCCCTCGAGGTAGATTTAAAGCGTCTTTTAGGTGCATGGTTTGATGTTGGTTTGTTGCAACTGGAGGAAATAAACTGGGGTTCCAGTGCAGAGTTGTTAGAGAAGTTGATTGCCTATGAGGCTGTGCATGCGATACAAAGCTGGGCGGATCTTAAAAACCGTCTTGATTCAGATCGCCGTTGTTTTGCCTTCTTTCATCCTAATATGCCAGACGAACCTCTCATATTTGTAGAGGTTGCGCTGGTCAAAGGCATGGCGAGTAATGTTCAAGCACTGCTCGATGAGTCGGCACCATTAGAAGATATTCGCCTTGCAGATACAGCCATATTTTACTCTATCTCTAATGCGCAAAAAGGTCTCTCAGGCATCAGTTTTGGTAACTTTCTAATCAAGAGTGTGGTTAAAAAACTGCAGCAAGAATTTCCTCAACTCAAGCAGTTTGCGACGCTTTCACCCATCCCTGGTTTTTGTCGTTGGTTAGATAGTATGGATGCTGTTAAGGAGTCTGATTTATTGTGGGAGGACTCAATGTCTAGCTCACCTGAGCAGCTACAAAAATTGGCGGCGCACTACCTTGTTGAACAAAAACAAAAGCGCAATGACAAACATGCTCGAGACCCTGTGGCCCATTTTCACCTTAGTAATGGGGCTAAATTGGAACGGCTCAACTGGATGGCAGATACGTCTGATAATGGGGTGAAGCAATCGGCAGGTATGATGGTTAACTATTTATATGAATTACCTCATATCGAGAGTCGCAGCCAAAGTTATAGCGCTGATGGTAAGGTGGCTGTGTCGACTAGTGTTGAAAAACAACTCAATCTATAAAGGTGTGCTGGTGGTAATGAGATTGCCCTGGGCTTTCTAGCCTATTTTTACTGTGTGCCAAAATGGGTGAAATTGATCTGACACCAAGTTTGTAACTGCTCACACACAGCCTCTAGTAATTTGCCATGCTGGTGACTTTTGCGCACCACAGCACTCCATTTGACGGGCATGCCCTGTTTAGTGACACTTAATGCCACTAACTGACCCTTATCAAGGTATGGTTGGACAGCCCAGCGGCTTAAAATAGACCGTCCAAAGCCAGCCTTGACCATCTCTATAACAGCTTCTGTGTTGCCCGCTCTTAAGTAGTTTAATGGTCTGCGACCTGCTGGACGCCATAAAAGTTCTTCCTCAAACCCCGTTTCATAAATGGTTGAATAAGTGATAAACGGGTCATCCAAAAAGTCTGCTGCAAGCATATAGTTTTGAGCGGCTGTGGGGTAGCCTAGGGCAGATATGGCCAGTAGTTCATCATTAAAAAGAGAGAACACTTTAGTTCGGCTGGAACTCAGATTACCTGCACTTATGGCAATATCTACATCGCCATCTAATACACTTCGTATCGGCACCTTGGTGGTGTCAGTAATGAACTCAAAATATAAATTAGGCCATTGATGCTGCAGTTGTTTTAAAAATAAGGGCAGCCAGCGATAGCTGTTATAGGCAAAAGTACCAATACGAATCACCTCACCTGGTGTTGCACCAGGCTTTCCAATAAGGGTAGCTTCAGCTAAACCCGCTTCCATAAGAATGGTATCCGCACTGGTGGCGAGCAGATCTCCTGCAGAAGTTAGCCTCAAACGCCTGCCCACACGAGCAAATAATTTAGTACCTAAGCGCCGCTCAGCCTCAGCGATTTGATGGCTTAAGGCGGGTTGAGTTAGCCCTAAGGCTTGGGCTGCAGCTGATACGGTGCCATGAATCCGAACCGCCTGGACCACTCGATAGTGGCTTAGTTGTAGGCGTAACATATATCAAATAATTTCATAGTTAGTGACTAAATTATTAATTATTCACTAAGGTGACAATACCCTATGATGACTTTTTATAGCAAGTCTATGGTGGATTAATGAGACGCTCTCGTGCTAATCGCGCGCAATCAACGCGTTCTAGTGGTGCTGTCAACCAAGCGCCCTCTAGACAAATGTGTAATCCATATGCGCCCATGGAGTTGATGGATGAATCTCAGCTAGATGACATTCATCAGGCTTCACTCAAGCTTTTATGTAAAGTGGGGATGGATTTTCAGTCACCAAGAGCGGTGGACATTTTACGTCGTGCCGGTGCCATGGTTGATGCAGATGGACTCCGAGTTAGGTTCGATCCAGATTGGCTCATGCAGACCATTGCCACAACGCCTAAATCATTTATGCTGCATGGACGTCGACCAGACCGTCATCTAACCATGGGAGGCAACTCAACGGCTTTTGCGATGGTAGCTAGCACACCTAATGTGTCAGATTTGGACAGAGGTCGTGTGACTGGGAATTATGATGACTTTTGTAACTTATTACGCTTAGGTGAAAGCCTGAACAGTGTCCAATTGCAGGCTGGTTTTCCTGTAGAGCCCTGTGATGTGCCTGTCAATACTCGCCATCTTGTGGCGGGGGCGGCCATGGCGCGTCTGACGACTAAACCTATAGGGGGTTATGCCCTAGGCCGACAACGTATGCAGGATGTCATTGATATCGTGCGCATAGCTCGTGGTATTGATCATGCAACCTTGCTGCAACAGCCCTGCATGCATACAGTTGTGAATTCCAATTCACCATTAATTTATGACGGGGCCTTATTGGAAGGGGCCATTGTTATGGCCGAAAATAACCAACCCGTCATCTATACCCCCTTTACTCTTGCTGGGGCCATGGCACCCATCACCATGGCGGGTGCCTTAGTGCAGCAAAATGCGGAGTGTTTAGCAGGTTTAGCCTTTCATCAATGTGTGAACCCAGGAGCACCTGCGATGTATGGTAGCTTTACCTCTAACGTAGATATGAAATCTGGCTCACCTGCGTTTGGTACTCCAGAATACAGCCAAGCCACTATTGTGTCTGGTCAACTCGCACGCAAGTATGGCATTCCCTTCCGTGCGTCAAACGCTAACGCCTCTAACGCTCCCGACGCACAGGCTGCATATGAGTCCCAAATGTCATTATGGGCTTGTATGTTAGGTCAAGTGAACTACGTTTTACATGGCTTAGGATGGCTTGAAGGAGGCTTATGTACTTCCTATGAAAAAATTATTCTTGATGCAGAAATGATTCAAATGCATCAAGCTTTTTTGCAGCCCATGGAGACTAATAGTGAGGCCTTAGCAGTTGATGCTATTGCAGAAGTGGGGCCTGGCAGTCACTTTTTTGCTTCACCCCATACCATGTCCCGATATGAGAAGGCGTTTTATTCCCCCTTATTATCCAATTGGTCTAACTTTGAAAACTGGCGTGATGCCGGAGCTTTAGATGCGACACAAAGGGCTAATAAAATTTGGAAGCAGATGTTGCAAGATTATGAAGAGCCTAAATTGGAGTCTTCTATAGACGATGAACTGACCGACTTTGTGCAACGTCGCACCCACGAGGGTGGAGCTGTGCCAGGGTCCTAATAAAAGGATGTATCAGTATGAAGACTCATGTTCAAGTAGCTGTTATTGGCGGGGGCGTCGTGGGCTGCTCAGTACTTTATCACCTGACTAAGTTAGGCTGGTCAGATATTTGTCTGATAGAGCGTTCGGAGTTGACGTCTGGTTCTACATGGCATGCTGCAGGTGGCTTTCACACCCTCAATGCCGACCCAAATATGGCAGCTCTGCAAGGTTATACCATTAAGCTCTATAAAGAGTTGGAAGCCCTTACAGGCTTAAACTGTGGTTTACATCATGTGGGTGGCATTACTCTAGCGGATAGTCCTGAACGTATGGACTTTATTAAAGCCGCACGGGCCATGCATCGACATATGGGTTTGGACACGCACATCATTAGCCCAGAGGAAATCAAAAAACTAAGCCCAATTGTAAATACTCAAGGTATTTTAGGGGCCTTATATGACCCACTTGATGGCCATTTAGACCCTTCTGGCACAACGCATGCTTACGCTAAAGCGGCACAAATTCAAGGTGCAGAAATTTACTTAAGAAACCCAGTCACTGACCTCAAGCAACGTCCAAATGGCAGTTGGGATATAACCACTAAAAATGGCATGATCCATGCGGAGCATGTGGTTAATGCAGGTGGCTTATGGGCCCGAGAATTGGGTGAAATGGTCGGTGTATTCCTGCCTCTTCATCCTATGGAACATCAATATTTGATCACCGATGATTTGCCTGAAGTATTTACCAGAGATGCGGAACTACCCCACGTCATGGACCCTGCTGGAGAGAGCTATCTGCGCCAAGAAGGTAAAGGTTTGGTGATTGGTATTTATGAACAAGATTGTGACCCTTGGGCCCTAGACGGCACTCGTTGGGACTTCGGTCATGAGTTGTTGGACAATAAATTAGACCGCATTAGCGACTCTCTTGAGTTTACTTTTAAACGTTTTCCTTGTTTAGAAACTGCAGGCATAAAGACTATCGTCAATGGGCCATTTACTTTTGCACCTGATGGTAATCCTTTAGTTGGTCCGGTCCCTGGGCTACAAAACTATTGGTCCTGTTGTGCCGTGATGGCTGGCTTTAGCCAAGGTGGTGGTGTGGGTCTGAGCCTGGCAGAATGGATGGTACATGGCGAGCCATCCCGAGATATATTTGCCATGGACGTGGCTCGTTATGGTGATTTTTGTACCAAGGCCTATACCCGTAATAAGGTGCGGGAAAATTATCAAAAACGCTTTAGTATTTCTTATCCCAATGAAGAGCTTCCGGCTGGCCGGCCACTTAATACGACGCCAGCTTATTCGATATGGCAGCAACAAAGGGCAGTTTTTGGCCAAGGTTATGGCATGGAACATGTGAATTATTTTGCCCCTGAAGGAGAGCCATTATTAGAAACACCCAGTTTTAGACGTTCCAACGCATTTACTGCCATTGGTAATGAATGCCATGCTGTGCGTACTTCAGTGGGTATTAATGAAGTGCATAATTTTGGTAAATATCTAGTCAAAGGTAAAGGTGCGCAGGCATGGTTGGATGGTGTTATGGCAGGCAAATTACCTGCTCTGGGACGCATAACCCTAAGTCCTATGCTGAGTCCTTTGGGGAAGCTTATGGGGGACTTTACCATTTCCCATATTGCTCATCACGAGTATCAACTCACGGCTTCTTTTGGTGCTCAAGACCTACATATGCGTTGGTTTGAACGGTACCTTCCAGCACTTAATGTGGAACTTAAGAATGTATCTATGAGTCGTATTGGCTTTCAAATAGCAGGTCCAAAGGCGCGCGAATTGCTCGCACAATGCACTCGATTCGACGTCTCCAATAACGCCATGCCATTTTTGTCTGTACAAAAAATAGAAGTCGGTCAATGTGACGCTATAGTTCAGCGGGTGAGTTATACGGGTGATTTGGGCTATGAAATATATGTGCCTGCTGAGCAGCAGGTCAGCTTGTACCATACCTTAGCTGAGGCAGGTGTGGCCTTTAATCTTAAACCTTTTGGTATGCGTGCGATGATGAGCTTGCGCTTAGAAAAATCGTTTGGTGCATGGATGCGCGAATATAAACCAGATTACACCCCCATGGAAACCGGGTTAGACCGCTTTTTGGATTACCATAAACAGCCAGATTATATTGGTAAGGCGGCTGCCCTCGCAGAGTTAGTAGAGCCCCCAAAACGCAGGCTGGTAAGTTTTATAGTCGATGCTATTGATGCTGATGTGGTGGCAGATGAACCCATTTGGAAAGATGGAACGGTAGTGGGTTTTGTGACTTCAGGTGGCTATGCGCACTTTAGTAAAAAATCTGTTGCTCTGGGTTTTGTACCCACCAATATGATTGTTGATGGCGCAGCATTTGAGATTGAAATTTTGGGTGAAATGCGCGCTGCCACACTATTTACCAAAGTCTTATTTGATCCCCAATCTCGACACATGCGGAGTTAGACTCTGGTAAGTTGCTTAGCCCATCTTTTTTTGTAAGCGCAAACTATTAGCTTAAATTATATCTGCGGTTCATAATCGCCTATACGTAATATTGCTACCTATGGACCTTGCATGCCAAAAAATCAAGACGCTAGCCTCCTTTCCCACGCTGGCCATTACCTAGACACTCGCTCTGGTGCTGTTGTGCCGCCAATACAACCTAGCTCTACCTATGCCCGTGACGAACAAGGCGAGCTATACAACGCATCTCGCACCTATGCTCGTGATCATAGTGACAATAGTGAGCAAGCTGAAGCTGTGATCTGTAGGTTAGAGGGCGGCCAAGCAAGCCGCTTGTTTGGGTCTGGCATGGCGGCAGCTACTGCTATAGTGCAATCATTGCGCCCTGGTCAACGATTGGTTGCGCCCACGGTTATGTATTGGTCATTACGGGCATGGATGGTGGATTTTTGCAATGACTGGGGTATTGAGCTGGTTTTTTATGATGCTGACGATGCTACCGACTTAGCTCGTGTAGTGGTCGCCAAACCAACCCACATGGTTTGGCTTGAGTCACCTGCAAACCCCACCTGGCAAGTGGTAGATATTGCCGCTGCAGCACAAGTGGCTCACACAGCTAACGCACAGTTAGTCGTAGATGCTACGGTATTAACGCCACTACTGTGCAAACCCATTGAGCTAGGTGCCGATCTGGTTTTTCATTCAGCTACCAAATACCTGAATGGCCATTCAGACGTGGTTGCAGGAGTAGTCACTTGCGCTCAACAAGACCAACGGTGGCAGCGTATTTGTAATATCCGAGCACAACTAGGTGGTATTCTGAGCCCATTCTCGAGTTGGTTATTACTGCGAGGCATGCGCACCTTGCATTTACGTGTTGAGCGCGCCAGTAGCAATGCCCAAGCCTTTGCCGAACATTTCCATAACCACCCTCAGGTCATAGAGGTGATGTACCCTGGGTTACCTAGCCACCCGCAGCATAACATTGCTAAGCAGCAGTGTAAGAACGGTTTTGGTGGCATGTTATCCATTCGATTTAAGGGCGGACGTGAACAAACTGCCATCATCATGGGCAAGCTACAATTGATGGTTAGAGCCACATCTTTGGGTGGCGTTGAAAGCCTTGTAGAGCATAGGGCCCTCATAGAAGGCCCTACCAGTCCAGTGCCAGATGACTTATTACGATTTTCTATAGGCTGTGAGGCTATTGAAGACCTTATTGCCGATTTAGAGCGAGCCTTGGTTTGATATTCAGTCTAGACACATGCCGAGTTAGCCCCTGTTTAGTCGCTTAGCTCATCTACAATGGCTTGCGCTGCAAGCGCTATTAGTTGAGTGCCAATGTGAGGTCTGGCTAAGGCAGAGTGAGACCCTACACGCCCATCCGGGAAGGTGCGCTGATGACTTATCGGGTCTGCGTGGCGATCGCCGCTGTGGGCTTTGATGTAAGCTGCACTCAGGCGCATCGGTGGATCCTTTGCTAAGTCTGGATCTAGCCTGCGGTGATGAACTTGGGTAATAGAGATTTCTGCAGGTGTTGCGTGCATGCCTTCCCACTCTCCAAAGGCTTTTTGACGCAGTGCTTGTACTTCATCAAAGTCCCACCAACTGCGTAATTTGATAGTGTGAGGGGCTAGATTTTTGACGACTTGGCGGGCGGGCTCAAGGTTAGCTCCATGGCCATTGAGTAAGTATATCTCTTTAAAACCGTGGTTAATAAAACACTGGCACACTTCTTCTAGTAGCAGCATGAAGGTAGGCGCTGATACTGAAACAGTGCCCGCAAAGGCCATATTAAACGGTGCTGGAGTATAAACTAAGGCAGGTGCAACCAGCCAGCCTGCGATTTCTGCAGCGGCCATGGCTACAGTCTCAGCACATAGATAATCGGTGCCCATAAGACCCATCGGGCCATGTTGCTCGAACGATCCAAGGGGCAGTAATAAAGGTTTGCCCGTAGCAATATAGGCATCAACCTCTGGCCAAGTGAGTTGGCTCAGGGCGATGGGGTTTTGGTTTTTATCCATTGTGTCAACAAAGGCCTGTAAGTACCTAGTTCCGCCGCTACCCATGGTAGTTGCTCCATATCTTGCTGATAGTCAGCGACTAGACCTATAAAAGGGTGGGGCAAACCCCAGTTTTTATACATCATAGTAACCCATTCAAGACTGACGATTAGGCCGCAGTCAGCAAGGCAGAACTGGATGTTGGGACGTAATGCTAATGCTTTTTGCAACTGTTGCAGACGCTGCTGCAGTTGTTCTAAAGCCTCAGCCTGAGGGTGTGGTTGACCGATGTCTGAAAATAATGCGCGCACACACGGCTCTAACCGAGTGTCGTGAAAGCGCCCTAAAGCACGCACTTGTGCCCGCTCCATAAGATCTGTGGGCAAAGCTGGCGGCAGTGGCACACTTTCTTCAAGGTATTCAGCAATCGCTTCTGAGTCGGCAATGATCTGTGCCCCTACTTTCAGGGCAGGCAGACTCCCCGCAGGAACTAACGCTGTATAAGCCTCAGAACCATAACCACCAGGGGGAGGTAATTCACTCCATGCCAGTCTTTTAAAGCGCATGAGTAGTCTCAGCTTAGCGCAATACAAGCTCACCGGCACGCTATATATACACAGGTCTGGCAAAGAAAGGCTGGGGTCTTGCCCCAGCACCTGCTTAGAAACTTCTGTTATAGAGCTAGGTTCCACTTAGCACCAATTTTTGCAAAGAAACCGCGCTCTTGTTTAAGGCGAATCCACGTATTGACATAGTTAATCCATACCTGATCTGCTTGCGGAAGAAGCATTGCAATGGGAGTAGGGGCCTTAGGCTTAGACACGGGTACAATCATAAGCTGAGGGTATTTTTGCACTAAGGTTTTAGCTTCTACATTAGACGTGATATGGGCATCAGCTCGCATAGACAATACTTCTTGGAAGTCTCGCGCAGGGGCTTCGACGATCTGATGTTTTGCGTTGGGGAAAAAATCCTTAACTTGGCTTTCCTGAGTGGTGCCCAAGGTAGCCGCAACAGTCACATCAGCTTTATCTAGGTCTGCCCAGTCCTGAAAACGGTCAGCATTTTTAGTTAAAGTAAGAGGTACAGTTCCCAAAGAAAAGTAGCTAATGGAATAGCCAGCCGCTTTGGCGCGTTTTGGTGAAATAGAAGCTGAACCGGTCATATGGTATTTACCAGAGGTCACTCCACTGACCAAGGTTTTCCAGTCGGTCGCAACAAATTCGACTTCAACACCAAGGTCTTTCGCCAACTCAGTCATGACGTCAATGTCGTATCCTTTATAGGAATTGGTCGCTGGATCTTTCATAGTCATGGGATTCCAATCTCCCGTGGTGCCGACTTTTAATACGCCTTCACTCAAAATATCTTGCAGTGCTGATGCAGCCATCGATGGTGTGGCAGCAATGGTAAGAGCGGCTGCGAGAGCCCATTTCTTCATATTTTTCATGGCAAATGTCCCATTTTAATTTGTTTTTTTAGCTTAAATATAATTGCAGGAGTGCAAAGAAATTGCAAGAAAATTAATTTATTGCACGTAAATAAATCCGGTGCTACCATCATTTGAGCGATTTAACAGGAGATAAGTGACATGGCAGCAGCCCATTCTCGTCTGGTCATTAACATGCAGGGCGTCGACAAAGTATTTGGTAAATTTAAAGCTTTAGATGGGGTGTCTTTGCAGGTTCATGAAGGTGAAAAAATGGTCATCTGTGGACCTTCTGGCTCTGGCAAGTCTACCTTAATCCGATGTATCAATGGTTTGGAAGACATTCGTTCAGGCAATGTGTCCATAGCGACAATGGATAGTGACGGTGGGCGTGAAGCTCGTATTGGTATGGTGTTTCAGCAATTTAATCTATTCCCCCATCTTACGGTCATGCAAAACCTGACTTTGGGCCCCATGCGGGTAAGTAAGCTGAGTCGCACTGAAGCAGAAACTAGGGCTCGTATTTGTTTAGAACGGGTTCAAATTCCAGAACAAGCAGACAAGCTGCCGCGTCAACTATCGGGTGGCCAGCAACAGCGGGTAGCCATTGCAAGAAGTTTGTGTATGGAACCTGACATCATATTATTTGATGAACCCACATCAGCGTTGGATCCAGAAATGATCAACGAGGTGCTAGAGGTGATGGTGGGCTTGGCTGATAGTGGTATTACCATGATATGCGTCACCCATGAAATGGGGTTTGCCAAGCGGGTAGCTGACACTATGGTGTTTATGGACGAAGGAAAAATTGTTGAACAATCGCCCCCTGAAAAGTTTTTTAGCACTCCAGAGAGCCTGCGTTGCCAACAGTTTTTGGCTAAAATATTACATCATTAAAAGGTCAGAAATGAAGAGATTAATACTGATACTGATCAGTCTTCCTTTAGTCACCTCTTGCAGTGACCAGTGGGGCTGGTATGTTGTTGATCCAACTACTAAGTCTGGACTGTCAAACCTTAAATTCTTATTGAGTGGTTTAGAGCAGACCATACTCATGTCTTTTACTGCGATTGCCATTTCGATGGTTGTCGGATTAGCTGTGGCATTACCGGGGATGGCTGCTGCAAAGGGCTGGCGTCGGTTTAATCGAGTTTATGTCGAGGTGGTTCGAGCGGTTCCTATTTTGGTGTTAATTTTGTGGGTTTACTACGGCTTACCGCAGTTAATGGGTATCAGTATTGGGGTTTTTGGTGCTGGAGTGATTGCCTTAGCATTATCAGATAGTGCATTTCAGGCAGAGATTTTTCGGGCTGGAATCCAGTCAGTCAATCGCGGTCAATATGAAGCCGCTCGCACCTTGTCGCTAAACTACGTTGATACGATGCGCTTTGTCATTTTGCCGCAGGCTATTAAACGGATCTTGCCAGCCTTGGGCAATCAATTTGTGTATATGCTGAAAATGTCATCTTTAGTGTCGGTCATTGGAATGCAGGAACTGACTCGCAAAGCCAACGAATTGGTGGTCACAGAATACCGCCCACTCGAGATTTATACCATTTTAGTACTGGAGTACCTAGTGCTTATCCTAATTGTATCGGGAGTGTTTCGTTGGTTTGAGTCGCGTATGCAAAGTGATGAAAGGTAGAGGAGATAGGTAATGAGTGCTTGGATAGAAATGGTTAATGATGACGTCGCTAGTCCAGAACTCATGGACGCTTTAAGCTTAGCGCGTACGCCTCACGGTACAGTAGATAATGTTATGAGGGTTCACTCCCTGAGACCCAATACCATGCTTGGTCATGTGAAATTATATCGTGCGGCACTGCATGATGAGGCTAATACATTACCTATGTGGTTGCAGGAGGTGATTGGCTCTTATGTTTCCATGCTCAATCAATGTGCCTATTCTTATGCAAATCATTGGGCTAATGCCAGTCACTTAATAGGCATTCCAGAACGAGCTCTAGCAGTAGAGAAAGCGCTTCGTCAGCAGCATCCTGAACGGGTCTTTGAAGGTGCTGAATTAGCCTTGATGCGCTATACCCAGAAGTTGACCCTCACGCCAGGGGCTATGGTACAAACAGACGTTCAAGCCTTGCAAGATGCTGGGCTTGATGATGGTGAAATCTTGGAGGCTAATCAAATTATAGGCTACTTCTGCTATGTAAATCGGTGTTTGAATGGCTTGGGAGTCACAACAGACGGAGATATTGTTGGTTACTATAGCGGGAGTAGTGACTCATTATGAGTAAGGTAAAGCGGGTTAGTGCTGATCAAATACCAGTCATTGATATCTCTTCTTTAGTATTGGGTGAAGCGGATATTGAAGTGGCAAAAAGCCTTCATCATGCAAGCCAGAACTTGGGCTTCTTGTATGTGACCGGTCACGGCATGGATCCTCATCTCATTAACCAACTCTACCAATCTGGATTAACCTTTTTTCGTGCGCCAGATGAGCAAAAGCAATCCGTGAGTGTGTCTAAAAATCACCGAGGTTGGTTAGGTTCTGGGCAGGCAAAAATGGATGATAATGCCCTATCAGATTTTAAAGAAAGTTATATTTGGGGGGCTGAAGATGCTCACCACTTTGGGGATCACTCATTAAGAGGTAGCAACCGGTGGCCAGCCTTTGCACCGCAACTTGAAAGCTTAGGTAATGCCTACTTTAACCAAGCCCATCAAGTCGCACATCACCTTATGCGTGGCTTCGCACTGGGCCTTGGGCTCAAGGAGGACTTCTTTTTGCAGACCATCCAACGGCCCTTAAGTCGTGCATCATTAGTCTATTATCCTAATCAAGAAGAAACGAATCCTAACCAATTTGGGGTCGGACCACATACGGACTTTGGCACCTTAACTTTGCTCTGCCAAGACCATGTGGGTGGTCTGCAAGTGCAGGATGTTAACGGCGAATGGCTAGAGGCTCCCCCGATCGAAGGTAGTTTGGTCGTCAATGTTGGTGATCTGCTCACTCATTGGACTGCAGGGGCTTATAAATCAACGCCACATCGCGTCATCAACAGTTCGGGCTATGAGCGTTTGTCCATTGTATTGGCCTATGATCCGAATCCCGAAACAGTGATCGATCCAAGATCCATTATGGGTACTCAATATGATGGAGATCTTCCTGCCATGACCTGTGGTGATTATCTGCAGCGACGTTTTAAGAAAGCTTTTTCATACCGGGACTAAGTCATGAGTGCACTACCTTCGTCTAACACCCTTGATGCCGCACTCGGTTCAGCCTTGCGAGATATTAGAAAATCTCATAGCCTTACTGCACGAGCATTATCACAAAAATCTGGCATATCAGCCGCCATGATCAGTCGCCTAGAGCGCGGCCACGCATCCGCTTCCATGGCCACACTGAATGCCCTTAGTCAGGCACTTAATGTGCCATTAGTCAGTTTTTTTAGAGAAATAGCAACCGAGCATTCGGACTATACTCACGTTAAAAGTGGGGAGGGCCTAGTCTCTACACGTTTGGTGGGCGAGCATAGCCATCAATACGTCAGTTTAGCCCTCCATACTCGCAGCGAACTACAATTTGAGGCTCGGTCTGTGACTCTGGTGCGACAGGATTCCCATCCACCCCAGTATGTTAGCCACGGGGTGGTGTTTGTGTATGCCTTGCAAGGACAAGCTATTTACCAATATGGCCAGCGCGATTTTATATTGAACCCTGGTGATAGCATTAGCGTTGATGCAGAATTAAGCCATGGTTTTACTGAAGTCATTACCGAGACCTTTACTTTTTTGACGGTGCAGGCGGAACGGCGATGAAGACTAAGCTACAAGTCGGTTTGAATAATCTTCTACAAGGAGCCATCGATCTGCGACCAGGTCAACGGGTGCTTCTGGTACAGGAAAACCCAAAGTTTGGTTGGTATGACAGTCAACTGCCTAAAGCATTGTGCGAGTTCGCCATCGATCAACTTGAGGCGGTGGTTGAAGTGTTAGAGGTTGAAGAGCCAAGCAATAGCGCAAATCCACAATTGGAACAGATGTTAAAACAGCAACACTGGGATTGGATTATTTTCTTGGCCCGTATTGGCGATCAAGACCGGTTTGAGGTTAATCACCATGGCCCAGGTAAATTAATGACCTACACGCGCACACTAGAGCAGTTACAAAGTGGTTTAGGTACCGTGCCTCATGCCGCCATGGTGGCACTAAAAACGGCAGTCAATGACATTTTTGATAATGCAGAAAACATAGAAATTACCTGTCCCTTTGGGACTCAGTTGCAAGGTAAAGCCCCCCAAAAAATAGACCAAACAGCCACAGACGTATCTGTGGTTCGCTTTCCTGCAGCAGTTAGTCAACCCATACCCGCCTCTACCTTTAGTGGAAGGGTTGCGTTTCGCCATGGGTTAGCCCCAACGGGTTCTAAGGTTTACTCACCGGCTTGCTTGTCGCTACCAGAGGGCATTATTGCAGTTATAGAGCAAGGGGTGATCAGTTCATTTGAAGGCAATGATAAGGACATAGGTGCAGTTCAAGATCATTATCGGAAAGTTGCTGAGCAATTTAACATAGAGCCTTGGATCGTTGACTCATGGCATTTAGGTCTGCATCCAGCTACCGCCTTTCCACTGGACCCACAAGTCGATTTAGACCGCTGGTCTAACACCATGTTTACAAGTCCTCGCTATTTACATTTTCACACCTGTGGCGCTTATCCACCAGGCGAAATCTGCGGCATGGTTGAAGACCCCACTGTCAAACTTGATGGTGAAGTCTTATGGAGAGATGGACATTTGATGGCGACTAACTTCAAGGCTCTGGCTAAGGTGGCCCATTATTGGCCAGAATTAAATTTACTTTAAACTCATGAAAGACATTCTTGATCTTGTGGGTTTTGGTTGTTAGGGGAAATATTTAGGGCCGCTTGGCCTAATGAGAGGATAGTGATGCATTGACCTATTTGTTAATTCATCTTTGCGTTCACAATTATGACGCATATCACCTTTAAATTATAAACATTAAGGCAGCAAGGCAACCAGCGCCTCAAGAGGATCAACCTATGAATCACCCAATCAATAAATCCACCCAGCAACACTTTGACGCCATTATCATTGGCGCTGGTATTATTGGAGCGGCCATCGCTTTGGGACTCGCTCGAAAAGGCAAAAAAACGCTCAACATTGACGCCTTACCGGCTGCTGGTTATGGCAGCACTAGCGGTTCGTGCGCCATTATTAGACCCTATTATTCGACAGTTGAAACGAGTGCAATAGCGCACGAAAGCCACAGTTACTGGAGTAATTGGGCCGAGTTTTTGCAAGCGGATGATGAGCGTGGTCATAGTAAGTACCATGCGGTAGGCTGCTTGGTCTCAAAAACTGAGAACAATCAATATTTGCGCCCAACTATGGCAATTTTAGACACCATTGGGGCGCCTTATGAAGAATTAGATCAAGCCCAGTACATCGCTCGTATGCCCATTTTTAACATAGACTCTTATACGCCAGCTAAGCGCCCTGATGATGAAGGTTTTGGCGAAGCCAATGGTAAACAAATTGGTGGTGGTGTGTTCTTTCCTGACGGAGGCTACGTCAGTGATCCACAGTTGGCCACTCATAACTTGCAACGGGCAGCTGAAGTTCTCGGTTCAAGCTTTAAATTTAATACTAAAGTGGCGGCCATCCGTCAGCAAGCTGGCAGAATTATTGGGGTGACTTTGACCAATGGGGATCAACTTGACGCGCCGATTGTGGTTAACGCCGCTGGGCCTCATTCGGCAAAAATAAATGCCATGGTTGATGCTCAGCAAGATATGAAGATCACCACCCGAGCATTACGACACGAGGTGGCGCACGTGCCTTCACCAGAGGGCTTTAACTTCGAGCAGCAAGGCTGTGTTTGTTCTGACAGCGATATTCATGCCTATTGCCGACCAGAAACGGGTAACCATATTCTCATTGGTAGTGAAGACCCTGACTGTGACGATCAGCAGTGGGTTGATCCAGACGATTACAATAAAGACTTTACCGATCAATGGCGTGTGCAGGCTCTGCGCTTAGCCCAACGTATTCAAACCCTGCCAATTCCCAATCAAGCTAAAGGTGTTGTGGAATTGTACGATGTAACGCCGGATTGGGCTCCAATTTATGATAAATCGTCTATACCAGGATATTATATGGCCATCGGCACCAGCGGCAACCAGTTTAAAAATGCTCCAATTGTCAGTGAGATGATGGCACAATTAATTGTTGCATGTGAGCAAGGGCAAGATCACGACCAAGATCCTGTAATTTTTAACCTAAAGTACTCAGGTCGACCCATTAACTTGGGTGTGTTTTCTCGCAATCGTAAAATAAACCCTAACAGCACAGGCACCGTATTAGGCTAACGACGAGACACATTTTAAACTGGAGTTAACCAACTAAAGCGATCTGTTGCTATACCAAACTGTATGTCATTGAGGGCTTTACGTAACTTAATTGTCACGGGCCCTGGTTTACCTGTTCCTAAGGTGCAGTCCTTGCCTTGGTATATTAATGTTCCCACTGGCGTGAGTATGGCAGCAGTGCCTGAGAGAGCAGCCTCTGCACCAGGCTGAGCACTCCGTTCAATTAACTCAGCAACACTGAGGTTGCGCTCGCTTACAGTCAGGCCCATTTCAGCAGCTAAAGTGAGCACAGATGCACGGGTAACGCCATGTAAAAAGGTCGAATCTAAGGCTTTAGTCACTAGCTCATTACCTTCAATCAACATAAAGTTGGCGGCCGCTGTTTCCTGCACATCACCATCGGGACAGAATAATACTTGGTCAGCCTTATGCTCAACCCTCGCCTTATTTAACATTTGTAAGGCACTGGCATAGTTACCTCCACTTTTCACCATGCCCATGTGTGGTGCGCAGCGCATGCCCACTTCATCAATGAGTATGCGCAATGTGGCATCACCTCCAGCAAAATAATCCCCTACCGGAGAAGCCAATACATACAGCATGGATTGGCTCGAAGGTGCTGCTGCCTTGCCAATTGCAGCTTCCGTACCAATGTGAGTGGGGCGCAGATACAGAGTACCTGGGGGCGCCGGAACCTCGTCTTTATAGCGTATAACCAAGTCCAAAATCATTTTTCTGAGCATGGCTTCATCGACTTCAGGCAAGGATAGTAAGCGGCTACTTTGGGCCAAGCGTGCGATGTTTTGGTCCATGCGAAAAATATGACGACTACCATCGGGATGAGTAAAAGCCTTCAAACCCTCAAAGCATGTGCTTGCGTAATGCAATACGTGTGCGCCTGGGTGTAATAAAATGCTGTTACTTGGCACCAGACTAGGATCGCTCCATTGTTGGCCGTCAAAGGTGGTTAAAGCCATTTCTGGAACAAATTGGGTGCCAAATGCGCTCATTATTTTCTCACTATCTAGGGCTGTCGAAATCAGCTTGACATCATAACATCGCTGGTCACTTTATTTCGAGGGTTTAAGGTTAACTTTGAGTTAAAAATTAACCCCGATTGACCATTAAAAATCAACTTTTGAGCTAAATTTTTTGCCAAAGGTCGCGTGTTGAATCAAACCACTCGTATTAACGCTTCAAAAATCCATCAAATTGGCATAAAGTAGGCCCCGTAGGTGGCTACACGAATTTAGCTTTCACGGGAAACAGTCTGAAAATGAACTGTGCTGCCCCCGCAACGGTATACAAGTTTTACTTGTTAGCCCGGAGACCGGCCTACAAAATATGGCTCAACAGCCTTTCATCCTAATTTTTATCGTGCGGGGAAGCACGTGGAGAAATACATGACAACCACTACACGGACCTCTAGGCTTAAAACAGCTGTCCCAAGCCAGACTTTAACCAGTAACAATGTGCAAATGGCCGCAGCTTTAATTCTTGGCGTCGTTGTATTATTGGGTGTTGGTTTTGCACCCATGGACGCCGCACATAATGCGGCGCACGATACGCGCCATTCTTTTGCATTTCCTTGCCACTAAAAATTAATACTTTACTAGGTTAAAATTATGTTTCGTTCTCTGGTGTTTAGTGCCCTCGGTGTGGCTTTAGTTGTGGGCCTGTTTTTAAGCGCAGTGCAAACTTTAGCTGTGTCCCCCATCATTCATGCCGCTGAAGTATTTGAAATTGCCCAACCAGAAGTTGTCCTGGCTCACAATGATGGCCATTCACATTCTCATGATGAAAACGCATGGGGTCCTGAGGATGGATTTGAGCGGCTTACTTTTACTGTGGTATCCAATGTTTTGTCTGCGTTTGGTTTTGCGATCATCTTATTGACGGGCATGCTCTTAGCTCGTGACAAAGCAGCATTAAAACTTTCTTGGACTGGTGGCTTGGGCTGGGGATTGGCGGGTTATCTAACCTTCTTTGTGGCCCCAGCACTAGGCCTGCCACCAGAAATTCCAAGCATGGAAGCTGCCGCTATTGGGGGCCGACAATCTTGGTGGGTGTTGGCGGTTGTAGGCACTGCTGCAGGTATCGCTAGCCTTGTGTTCCTAAACGGCTTCGCTAAATTAATGGCTATCGCATTTTTGGCTGCTCCTTGGTTGGTAGGTGCCCCTGAGCCTCTAGTTCATGGCTTTTTGCATCCGGATGTGGAAGCTGTGGCAAGCTTAGAGAGTTTGCAAGCCCAGTTCATCTATGCCACAGCGATAACCAATGGTTTGTTTTGGATTACCCTAGGTGGTTTAGCCAGTTATGCTGCTGCGCGGTTTATTAAAGTTTAAGCATAAAGTGCCAAATCAGCGGGTCTATGACCATGTCCTTGAATCAGTCTTCAGGGCCTATCTACTGCAACCTTTGGCCCTTGGAGTTAGACTTGGGCAAGCCGCAACAAACATACAGATGACTTCGGTGGGTCTTGAATTTAACTTACCTGCACTCTATGAATTTGCCATTTTCGAAGTCCTAGACCCAGACCCCGATACCCAATCTTATGCTAGTTTTAGACGCTGCCTTTATGGTCAGCAAACCCAAGTGATATTGTACGCCCTAGGCGCTGAAGTAGTGATTGCCCAAAATCATAAAAACGTCAATATGAGTATATATCGGCTGCAAACCTTGGCGTCATAAACTTTGGAGTGAGCTCTTAAAAAGGATTTTAGGTGGAAATAAGCGTTTTGTTAGTGGGCTTCATGATAGGCTTGCGACATGCCTTAGAGGCGGACCATGTGGCTGCTGTAGCCTCTATTGTGACCCATAAGCAAGGCCAATCTGCAGCATGGCGTCATGGAGCGGTGTGGGGTTTGGGGCATACAATTACACTGTTTGTGTTTGGCACTTTGGCCTTATTAGCTGATACTCTAATGCCTCATTACATTGCTGCTATCTTAGAATGCGCTGTTGGTTTTATGCTTCTGTATTTGGGCTTGGATGTACTGTGGCGCATGAGTCGAAAGGGTATTCATTTTCATGTACATCAACATCATGGTAAGCGCCATTTCCATGCCCATCAGCACCACTTAGGTTCAGCTTCTAGTGATGTAAGTACTCACCAACACACTCACAGTAAGCCATTTCCAGTACGCACATTAATGGTGGGAATGATGCATGGTATGGCAGGTTCGGCGGCATTAGTGGTACTCACCTTAAATGCAGTCCAAAATTTTTGGCTGGGCATGGGCTATATGATGCTATTTGGCATCGGTTCAATGGCAGGAATGGCGGTTCTATCGGCGGCCATTAGTTTACCTTTTAACTTCCCTAGCAAGCACATTGAGGGTTTTTCAGGCTACTTGCAACTGGGTATTGGGGTGGGCACCTTTGGTTTTGGTGGATTTACGGTGTTTAACTATTTCTATTAGCTGACGCTTATTAAACAGTGGCGACAATGACGCCCAGTCATTCCCACTAGGCCACCCAACTCCCAACTCCCAACTACCCTTTTGCTCTGTGATGATTCCCCTTTTAATGCCAGTATAATAATACTGTTGCTGTTGATTACATGGGTCTATTTTTTGGGCTTTTCTACATTGGCCTTGAGCAAGTATTGCGAGGCTAAATAGTAGGCTTTAGCAGCCTCCACCATAGGGTTATTTTGCTTAGTCATGAGGGCTCTGCCTTGGTCATCTATGTTGGCACTGATGACCTGCCCAGTCACATGATTAACGCTAGCAATCTGATCGCCATTAAAGGCAACACTGGTGCGACTGTCTTGAATAAAGCCATAGGTGGGTAAGTTTTTGCCTTTGGCCCAAGCTAAATCTCGACCTAAAGATGTGTTGAGATAGGTTTGTGGGAAGAGTCCGACGATGGTGGGCAGCAGGTCAGGTAAACTACCAAAGGTGTAATCGACTTCTGGACTAATCAGATTAGGGGCATGAACGATTAACGGCACGGGTAACTCGCCCATGCCAAACTGAAAAATATACTCAGGTAAGTGTTTGACCTGAACAGACGAGGCTTGGTGGTCAGAGAAAAGCACAAAAATAGTATTGTCGTATAATTCATTGCGCTTAAATTGCTCAAACAACTTGCCAATATTATGGTCAAGTAAACGCACTGCATTGTATTGCTCTAGGCTTGAAAAGCCATTATCTTTTAGCTCTGCGCTAGTGAGTTGTTGGGCTATAAATCCACTTTTGTCATCGGCTATGGTATAAGGTGAATGGTTAGCCGCTGTTTGAATGTAGCCCAAAAACGGCAGTGTAGCTCGCTTAAGAATAGCACTGGCTTCCGTGATCAGCGAATAATCCGAGATGCCCCACACGTCTACAATAGGCGACGTCCAATACTTTTCCTCATATAAATTAACACCCTGGATGCTGTTATGGATGAGGGCGCTCATATTGGCCCAACCTGCACTGCCACCGAGCATATAGTATTTTTCATGCTGTACCAACGCATTGATGACGGAGCGCTGGTGGGTGATGTAAGGATTACGAGTGGCCGTTTTTATCGCTGACACGTCGGGAATGCCGGTAATGGAGGTAAACACACTCTTGGCCGTTGACCGAGCGGGCACGTAAAAGTTTGGATACCAACGCGACTGCGTAATTAAGGCATCTATATTAGGCGTGGGATCGAGGGGATTACCATAAGCTCCAATATGACTCGCCCCCAAGCTTTCCATAAACACAATCACCACGTTGGGCAGTGTTTTTTCAGCATCGACTACAGGTGCTGGAGGGATTTCCCAACGGTCTAAGGCAGCCGCGCCATTGCTTGGAAAGTTACTGCCAAACAAGTGTGACAGGGTACTAAAGAAAGGCTTTAAATC
Organism: Candidatus Njordibacter sp. Uisw_058; assembly: GCF_047730065.1. Taxonomy (GTDB): domain Bacteria; phylum Pseudomonadota; class Gammaproteobacteria; order Pseudomonadales; family Balneatricaceae; genus Njordibacter. The sequence goes on along the minus strand of NZ_CP159829.1, from coordinate 2,851,520 downwards.
ATTTTTGTTGGCTGATTTGGTAGGAAATCGAGCGGTATCGTAAATCCATACAAAGGGGTTTAAACCCAGCGCTGCAACTTGGGCATTACCATTAAAAAATGCATGATTCCAGCGCAGGGGCACCAACGACCATCTACCTAACAGAATTAGTAAGAATAAGGCGCCAATCACTACCACATGGACGCAATGGCTGTACCAGCGCCGATGGTGCTTTTTTTGTTGCAATAAGGGTAATAAATAGTGGGCATGGAACCAATAACCTAACCACCAGACTAGGATCATCCCTACGCAGATCTGAATCACTGGATAAGATTGCCACATCATGGCGGTGGAGATGCCAATGTCACTGCTAAAACGCACAACAGAAGCATCTATGCGTTTGTTTAGGTATAGATAATGCCCAGCGTCAAACACATACATGGTGAGTATAACGATTAAAATAATGCCAAACCAATAACCTAAAAACCGACTCAGTAGGGTGAAGTTAACTGCGCTAAAACGGGGCAGAATTAGCCAAGGTAAAGTCATTAGGGCAGCCAACAAGGAGACCCGCAGATCAAAACGCAAACCCACCCAGAAGGTCTTTAATAAGTCACCTTCTGCGGTTATTGGTAACTCAGAAATAAAGCCCCAAAATAATATCCTAAACAGTCCTTGCAAACCCCATAGGGCCAAGGTGAGAAGCAGTAAATATTGCACTCTACGGGGAAGAAAATTCATAATCAGACTAACGGACCTTTAATGAGGGGGTGTGATGATTGAGTTGAGCGTAAGTTGATGACGAGGCCAGCGATGATTAAGGCGGCAGCGATCCATTTCCACCAAGGCATACTTTCGTCTAGAAAAGTGCTTGAGGACGCCATACCGAATACCGGCACAAGCAACGCCCAAGGTGCTACCAATGCTGCGGCATGACGCTGCAATAATAAATTCCATAACCCATATCCAATCAGTGTATTACCCAGAGATTGCCACAATACGATGGCCCAAGCGTGCCAAGGTGCTGACACTAGACGTTCACTTATCAAAACAGGCCCTTCATAATAATATGACATGAGAGCCAACGGTGGTACAGCAAATATTGAGGACCAAGCTAAAAAGGCAATAATATTAACTTTGCCACAACGTTTAACAACAATGTTGCCAGCAGCCCAGCTTAGGGCCGCCACTAGAATCACTACTAAGCCAATAGGGGTGGCGTCATTATTACCCTTAATGCCGATCAATAACACTCCAGCAAAAGCAATAATAAGGGCTATGATTTGCTGCCAACGCATGGTTTCTTTAAAGAATATAAGCGCCAGTAAAATGGTGAATACCGCTTGTAACTGAATGACTAAAGAGGCTAAGCCGGGCGACATATGGCTACCCATCACCCAAAATAATAAGCCAAACTGGCCAAAACCAATAAAAAACCCATAAGCTATTAAATAACGCCATGGCGTTTTAGGGCGGGGTAATATGAGTACCAAAGGCAAGGCTGCGAAGGTAAAGCGAAGGCTGGCAAATAAAAATGGCGGTAAGTCATTAAGTCCTAATTCAATAAAGACAAAATTGGTACCCCAGATTAGAGCTACAAAAACCGCCAATAATTGGTGTTTAAAGGGCATTGTAGCTTCCTGCTAAAGTGGACTACTATGAGCGGCGGAGATTGGACGAGCCTTTACCAAAACTTCTATGGCGTATGCTTGTATCCGCAGGTAGTTCAGTCTGTGTGTTAGCTTGTGGTTGAGTTTTTGGTTGAGGCTCAGGTGTACGATAAAGCGCTTTGCGTTTGTTTGCTAAATCTGCCTTTCGTACTTTTTCTTGCTCTTGTTTTAGAGCTTCTTGTTGACGTTTGTGATCCTTTATAGAGTCAGCTTTTGCTGTTATTTTAGCCTCAAGTTTAGCTATATTTTCACTACTATTTGCACGGGAAGCTGCAAGAGATTTGGCCATCTTAGCCAAGGCTTGTTGTGATTTGAGCTTGGGCTTTATGGCAGCTTTAGCTACCCCTGCACTCGTGCTGTTTGCAAAGACCTCAGCGCCAGTGCGACTCGCATAATCAGTTAATGCTGTTTCACACTGAGCCATAAGCTCCGTCATTTCTATTTCAGTTTTTTTGCTCATAAGCACCATCCTAACTCGTTAAAGCTTGAGTTCAAGCATCCCGTGAGGATGTGAACCAAGATAGTTTATCATGTAAACTCACCACCCGCCCAACCAGAAAAAGGGACGGTGACAGCACGCTTTCTGTCTTGATCATTGCGGGTAGGTCATTCAGGTTGGATATCATCACTCGCTGGTCTTGGGTCGTGCCTTTCTCAATGAGTGCGACGGGCATGTTTTTATCCATACCGTGCGTGATGAGTGCTTCACAAATCAAGGGTAGGCCTTTTAAACCCATATAAAAGACTAAGGTTTGCCCCTCAACAATTAATTCAGGCCAAGGTAAATCTACGCTACCATCGCGTAATTGCCCCGTCAAAAATCGCACAGACTGGGCATAGTCCCTGTGGGTAAGGGGAATACCAGAATAAGCCGAACAGCCGTTGGCTGCAGTAATGCCAGGCACGACCTGAAAAGGGACATGTTGTTCGGCCAAGGTTTCAATCTCTTCACCACCACGGCCAAAAATGAAGGGGTCTCCACCTTTAAGGCGGGCCACTCGTTTGCCTTGTTTGGCATAATCAACCAACAATTGGTTGATGCCTGCTTGGGGCACACTATGATTAGCGCGACGTTTTCCGACATAGACTCTTTCTACCTGCTCTGGCACAAGCGCCATCACACCCTCAGAGACGAGGGCGTCGTACAATACCACATCGGCTTTTTGTAATAGTCTAAACGCCCGCAGTGTGAGCAGATCTGGGTCACCCGGACCTGCTCCAATAAGAAATACTTCGCCACTACTTTTGACAGCACCAAGACCATTATCGAGTTCTTTTAAGTGTTTTTTTAATAAACTTTCAGCTTCTGTATGTTTGCCAGAAAATACCGCCTCTGCAACGGCTCCCTGTAACACTTGGTGCCAAAAAATAGAGCGTTCGCTAGTGTTGGGTAGGGCTTGCTTCACTTGTGGGCGATAAGCACCGACTAAACGCGCTAGCTGGCCATAGGCTTTGGGCACAAATTGCTCTAATTGTTGGCGCAAAATACTGGATAAAACAGGTGACGCCCCACCGTTATTAATAGTAATTGTTAAGGGAGAGCGATCAATGATGGCACCAAAAATAACATTACCCTCGTTGGGCTTATCAGACACGTTAACTAACAACCCCAGTGCCTTAGCGTCATTTGCAATTGTGTGGTTGGCTGTGCGGTCATCGGTGAGTGCTAAAATAAGGCTATAACCTTGCATTACATCATCTGACACATAGGCCCCAACTGTGACCTTACCGCCAGCACTTTCTATGAGTTGTAACACGTCCTCAGCAATTTTAGTGGCCATTAAGTCACAGGCAACACCTGCATCAATTAACGATTTAGCCCGGCGTTTTGCCATATTCCCACCACCAATGAGCAAAGCGCTCAATTGTTGGGTGTTGTGAAACAGAGGAAAAAAAGTCATTCGGATTCCTGTTGTATCCAGGTTTGGCAGTGTGTAACTGCTTTTATGTGGCCTAAATCAATATTGCCAAAGCGTAACAAACTTGTGCTCGAGTTGATATCAACTAGGCGCAATAATATACCGCTTTGAGCGGCACTATGGTGCAGCCTCTGGGCTAAATTTGAAGCCATAATAAAGCTCCTGAATAATTCATGTGTGCTGGCTAATTTAGCTCCTAGTCGAGTCATTGAGGGCTGCCAAAGTTGCAATTGCTGTAACCCTTCATTGATCAGTTGAGAGCGCATACTAGTTTGCCAATCCGCATCATTTAAAGCAGCCGCAGCAACCCATTGTGCTGGCCCGTTCACTGACCAAGGCCCTATTACCTTCGCTAGCTGATTTAATATGCTTTGAGTGGCAAAGGTAAACCCTAAACGAATACCGGCAAGGCCAAAGAACTTACCCACCGAACGCAATACTATGACGTTATCTGTAAGCTTTTCTGCCAGCACACTTGCCCTTGGTGTGATATCAATAAAAGCCTCATCAATGACTAAGAATCCACCTTTATTCCTTAACTGCTGCGCCCACAAATTCAATTGCTGACGGCTGAAAATCTCGCCTGTGGGGTTATTGGGATTGATAATAACCAAGTGACCAATTTTATCATCATGCAAAGCATCTGCTATTTGTTGGGTAGCTAACTGACTATCTAATCCACTGTAGGTGCTAACTTCACCTTCTTGTGACCAGGCTTGGAGATGTTCCTGATAACCGATATCTGGCAGCCATGTGGCCTTCTGATTGCCGAGTTGACGCAATATTACGGGCAGTAATTGAATGACAGTCTGGCTACCACTGCAGGCTAAACAAGGATGCTGCCCATAATAAGAGTGTGCAGCCTTGATTAATGAGGGGGCTAAGTATGGCAACTGTTGCCAAACCTCTTGTCCCATGGCTGGGGCTGGGTAACTGAATTGGTTAATACCAGTCGACAGATCTAACCAATCCTCAGGTGCTCGGCCGTAAATCGCACTGGCTGAGTGTAGATCGCCACCATGAAATAAAGTGTTCATTAGAAATTGCCTATGACAGTGAATAAGCAGATCACAATTAACCAAAGAGCCAAACTGTAGTTAACAAGTGCACAGGCATCATCAATACTTTTGGCCATAGGTGGACTGCCCGCGCCAAGCACAGGGCGTTGCTGATTCTCACCATGATATTGGGCGTTGCCTCCTATTTCTACGCCGATGGCACCAGCACCTGCTGCCATCACTGGCCCAGCATTAGGGCTTTTCCAAGTACCTGACTGATGACGCCAGCTTTGCCATGCGTTGCTGGTTTGGCCATTAATACTGCCACAAAGGGTATAAGCCAGAGCAGTAAGGCGTGCAGGTATATAGTTAAGCAAGTCATCAAACCGGGCTGCGGCCCAACCAAAGTATAAAAACTGTGGATTTTTGTAGCCCCACATAGCATCTAAAGTATTGCTGAGTCGATAGACTACTACCCCTGGAATACCAGCAATAATAAACCAGAAGAGCGCCGAAAATAGAGCATCAGCCCCATTTTCAAGTACAGATTCGGTGGCTGCTTTGGCAATCTCATGCTCGTTTAAGTCTTGAGTATCACGGCTAACAATGAGGCTAACAGCGGCACGAGCAGCGCTAAGATCACCTTGTGCTAGGGGTGTTGATATGGCCTTGGCATGGGCTATTAAACTGTGCCATCCAATCGCCAAATACAATACTATGCCAGCAAAAATTATGCCTAAGGTGGCATGCTGTGCCAAGGTCTGTTGTAGGCTGTAAGCGGCAAAACCAAGTGGTCCAACGGCCAGCAATAGGGCTAGTAAGCCTCTTAACTTTAACAAATTGTTGCGCCTCGGGGCTGCTTTAATTGAGGTCTGGTCAGCCTCAGCATTGGCTCTTAGGGAAAACAATTTAACTGGACCATTGAGCCATTGTTCCAGGCCATCAGCCAAAGCCCCAAAGCCCACCAACGGATGCAGTCGTTTGGGTTCACCTAACCAATAGTCTAAGCTTAAGGCAAACACTATGGCGACGACCAAGTCCATACTAGACCCCACCTTGCATGATGTTAAAAATTGTTTCTACAGGCAGTTCTAGTTCAACTTCATCTGCTAAACGCTCAATTTGTGCCGCCCTTAAGGCCGGATAGTCAAACGCTTGGGTTTGCGCTAGCCCAGCCCAGTCTAACAATTGTTGCAGCAGTTTAGGTTCATCAAATAAACCATGTACATAACTACCCATGACTGTATTTTCGAGATTGCGGGCACCATCTGGACCCGTATTGAGTTGCATTAACGGTTGCGCTAAATCACGGCCACTGGTTTGCCCTACATGGATCTCATAACCTGTGACTGGAATATCTCCTGCATCAGTTAGCCAGCGGCCTTGCACGTTGCGTAATTGTTTTTCGCCCTGTAGCAAGGTTTCAATGGCTAAATGACCCAAACCCTCACTGGTTCCAGCACTAGATTCTGTGCCATCTGGGTCATGGACAGCTTGGCCTAACATTTGATAACCACCGCAAATACCGATTACTTTGCCACCTAAGCGCAAGTGACGTTGGATGGCATTAGCCCAGCCAGATGCTTTAAGCCACGCCAAGTCACTGCGAGTATTCTTGCTACCAGGAAGAATGATAAGGTCTGCACCCTTAAAGGATTGTACGTCTCTTACAAGTTGACAATCCACTTGAGGATGCATTCTTAAGGCATCAAAATCAGTATGATTGCTAGCCCGAGGATAAATAGGCACCACCACCTTGAAGTGTTTGCCGTCATCAGACTTAGCAAATTGATCAACAGCCAATGAGTCCTCTGCTTCTATGTGCAAGTTATGAATGTAAGGCAAAACAGCAAGTACGGGTTTACCCGTTTTCTCTTCTAGCCAGTCCAAACCACCCTGTAAGAGTGCTTTATCACCCCGGAAACGATTAATAATAAAACCACGGGTGCGCGCTTGTTCGCTGACACTCAGTAGTTCATAGGTGCCATATAAATGAGCAAATACGCCACCTCGGTCAATGTCTGCAACGATAATGACAGGGCAGTCTATGGCTTCAGCAAAACCCATATTAGCTAGGTCATGCTCTCTCAAATTAATCTCTGCGGGACTGCCCGCTCCTTCTACCATGACCAGATCAAAGTCTGCTAACAGCTCTTGATGAGCAAACACGACGTCTTGCAATAACTTTGGTTTGTGCAGGTGGTATTCCACTGCCTTCATGTTACCAATTGCCTTACCACGCAAAATTACCTGAGAACCTAAATCACTATTGGGCTTAAGTAAAATAGGGTTCATGCGGACATCAGGTTGCAAAAAACAAGCTTCAGCCTGCACCGCCTGAGCACGCCCTATCTCTCCCCCATCAGCTGTTACGGCACTATTTAGTGCCATATTTTGACTTTTAAAGGGAGCTACTTTAATGCCTTTACGAGCTAATATGCGGCACAAGGCTGTGACTAAAATACTTTTACCTGCGTCCGACGTGGTGCCTTGTACCATCAGTGTTCTAGCTTTTTGTTCTAAGCGTAGAGGGTGACCTTTAACTGCTAGGGATCGGGAGCCGTGACTCATTAGGGTGGGCTTAATCATGAGGCAGTTTCCTTTTGCTGGTCTAAGTCTAACAGCAAATCTTGCAAAGTCTGTTGATGTTCGCCTGGTTCTTGCCACATGCCGCGTTGGCAAGCTTCAAGCAGTCGCTCAGCCATTTCTTCCAAGGCAGCAGGATTATTATCACGCATGAATTGCTGATTATCTGCTGCAAATACTAAAGCGTCACTCACCTGTTGATACTGATAATCAGCAATTAAATTGGTGGTCGCATCGTAAGCAAATAAATAGTCGACACTGGCAGCCATTTCAAAAGCACCCTTGTAACCATGACGTTGCATGGCACTAATCCATTTTGGGTTGAGCACGCGAGAGCGTAAAACTCGATTAAGTTCTTCTTTAAGGGTGCGGATTTTGGGTTGGCTTGGGTTACTGTGATCACTATGATACACCGCTGGAGCCTGGCCACTAAAGCTTGTAACAGCATTAGTCATGCCACCTTGGAACTGGTAGTAGTCATCAGAGTCTAGTAAATCGTGCTCACGATTGTCTTGGTTGTGCACCACCACTTCTAACTGGCTTAAACGGTGTTTAAAATCGTCGTGAGCTGCCACACCATCGCCGGTTTGGTTACCATAAGCATAGCCTCCCCAGTTGAGGTAGGCATCTGCAAGGTCGGCTCGCTCGCCCCAACAACGCTCATCAATGAGCCCCTGCAATCCGGCACCATAGGCTCCTGGCTTGCTGCCATAAACCCGATAGCTGGCTTGGCGCTTTGCATCCACAGCACTGACACCTTGAGCCTCTAGTTCAGCTTGTCGCTGGGTAATGTTTTCACGAATACTGTTGCTACTGACTCCTGGCTCATCAAAATCGGCAAGCGCCTGCACAGCGGCATCATAAAGCTTCATAACATTAGGGAAAGCGTCACGAAAAAAGCCAGATACCCGCAGGGTAACGTCAACCCGAGGCCGACCTAGTAACATGGCAGGCATAATTTCAAAATCAGTGACTCGCTGGGAACCAACAGCCCACACGGGTTTAATGCCCATTAATGCAAAAGCTTGGGCAATGTCATCACCACCTGTGCGCATAGTGGCAGTGCCCCAAACCGATAAGCCCAATTGGGTTGGGTACTCACCGTGTTCTTGTAAATGACGCTCTATGAGTGCTTGAGCTGAGCGCTGACCTAAAGCCCATGCTGCTGCAGATGGCACGCTACGGTTATCTAAAGAAAAGAAATTGCGCCCTGTGGGCAAGGTATCTAAACGGCCTCGGGTGGGTGCACCGCTGGGACCAGGTTCTACTGCTTGGCCTGCTAGCCCTTGAATGAGGGCTTGGGTTTCTCTTACTGCACTATCTTCTAAAGCCACTAAAATAGTATTTTTAGCATATTTCAACTGCTCACTTGTGCGTGGTAGTGTGCTCGTTAATTCTGCGGTATCTTTTGTCTTCGATGATAGTAAGTATTGCTTAACTAAGTTTAACGCGAGTAATTCAAGGCGTTCTCTGGTGTCCATGCTAGAACGCCATAAAGCATCACTTTGCTGGGCTAACAAGAGCGGCTTAGAATCGGTCCAAGGAGTGACTTCAGTGGCTAAGGGATCGTAGGTCTTTAGACCTAAATCTAAGGCTATGTTATGCAGTATGCCGCGCTCTTCGTTGGCCTTTCCGCGAGGTAAACGCAGCAGAGCAACAAGGGTTTCACTCAATTCATCAGCTAGTGGCAACTGACCTAAAATGTGTAACCCATTGCGAATTTGAGCTTCTTTAATATCACATAAATAGGTGTCAAGCTCAGCCAGCATTTCGCCTTCTGTGGTATCGGTTGTCAACCCCAACTCTTGCTTTAGATGACTGCTAGCCAAGATCGCAACAATCTGCTCCCTCAACCATAGTTCACGTCTTGTATCTAGGCCGGTGGCTTGATACAGTTCGTCTACTAAGGCTTCTAAATCTGCCAGTTCACCATAGGTTTCAGCACGGGCCATGGGGGGCATTAAATGATCAACAATGACCCCTTGTGCTCTGCGTTTGGCTTGGGCACCTTCACCGGGATCATTAACAATAAATGGGTAGAAGTGGGGCATAGGGCCAAGGGCGACATCGGGCCAGCACTCATCGCTCAGAGCCACGCCTTTGCCAGGCAGCCATTCCAGATTGCCATGTTTGCCAAGATGAATGACCGCATCTACTTGGTAACTATGACGCAACCAAAAATAGAAGGCTAAATAGCTGTGAGGTGGAACGAGATCTGGGTCGTGGTAGTTGGCGCTTAAGTCTAGGTTATAACCTCGTGCAGGCTGAATACCGACAAAGGTTTCACCTAAACGTAAACCCGCTAGCATGATGCGTCCTTGACGATACTTAGGATCTTGCTCTGGGCTACCCCAGCGTTGCCAAACGGCTTGCTGGCAGACTTTGGGTAATTGCCCAAAGTGCGCTAAGTACTCGGTGCTATCTATGCTTTGCCAGCACGGCAAATGATGCAAAGTATTGGGGTTGTTGGTGACCGATGCTAACAAAGTCTCAATTAAGGCATTACCATTTTCGGGCACTTCATCAACGGCATAACCTGCGTCTTGCATGGCTTGTAAAACGTTAATGGCAGATTGAGGTGTGTCTAAGCCGACACCATTACCAATACGCCCATCTTTGGTGGGATAATTGGCGAGTATAAGGGCGATACGTTTGTCATGATTAGCTTTATGGCCAAGGCTGCAATAACCTTTCGCAAGGCGCGCCACAAATTCTGCTCTTTCGGGCTCTAGTTGGTAGCCGACAAGATCTATTTGACATAGTTTGCTGTAGTAACCCATTGACTTAAAACTAATGGCACGGGTGAGTACATGGCCATCCATTTCTGGCAACACGACTTGCATGGCGATATCACGCGATCTTAAACCTTGTTTATGCTCACGCCATGCATCATTAGTGGTGGAAGACAGAACCAGTTGTAACACAGGGAGATCGCCTTCAATAGGCAAGTTAAACTGGGTGGGTGCTGAACTAAGACTGGGTGCATCGACTTTGTTACTGGCAAACCCTAAGCTACTTAATACCAGCTTAGCGTTGGACTGCTTTAGAGTGTGATTAACTAAAGCTAGGGCCTGTGGATCTTTGAGTGAAGTCACGGCAAGGGCAATAGGGTTCATACCTTGCTTAATTAGGCTGGTCATTAGGCCATCAAACATTTGAGTATTGCCACTTTGTAAATGGCTTCGATAAAATAATAGTGCCACTACGGGTGCATTTTGTAGACCTTGACTCTGGGTATTTGTTTGCCAATCCATCAAGCTAGCCTGAGCCACTCCCGGTTGATAAATCAACGCTTGAGGTAGTTCAGTAGGAGGTTGCCATTGCGGTTTATGTCCTAGTAAGGCTGAATCTAGATTGTGTTCTTGGGCCAAGTAACGTAACAAATTAATACCGTTACTCACACCGCCTTGGCGCAAGTATTGCCATACCATATGGCAGGTACCGGCATTGCAGGAACTCGCTAGGGTTAACTCAGGGTCTGGCGCATCATCCCCGGGTACCAGAATGAGCTGTCGGCCAGGCTTGGCTTGCTGCCATGCCTGAAGGCGCTGAAAACCATAATTCCAATAACTTGCACCACCTAGCAATGACACCAAAACTAACTCTGCCTGTTCCAATACCTTATGCTCATACAAATCAAAAGCAGCGGGCTTGAGTAGGTTACTCCAGTTTGCTAGACGAATCGATGGTAATTCGTCACTGAGTTGTTCAGTCGCAGTAGCTAGCATCGCTAGACTCGTATCAGCTGCAGCCAAGATCACCATTTTTGCTGGGTCTTGTCCTAGATCGATGATGCCTTCTTCTTCTACGAAGCCGCCAGGCTGGGCTGCGAGCAGATGCATAGGGGGTACTTAGACCTCAGCCACTTTTAGGGCCTTGGTCAGTTGCTCTACTTGCAAGTGTTTACCAATCATTACCAAGGAAGTGCGACGGGCCTCATCAGCCACCCACAAGCGATCAAAGTGACTTTCTAAACGCTGGCCAACAGCTTGAATGACCTGACGCATAGGTTTGTTAGGTAAGGCTGCAAAGCCCTTAGCTCGATAGATTTTCTGATTCGAAAGGAGCTCTTGTAGGGCTGTTTGTAAACGCTCACCATCGACTTCACCTAGATGAATAACACAGGAATCAAAGTGGTCGTGGGCATGTTCATGGTGGTCACCATGGTCATGATGATGGTCGTGGTGAGTGTGCACTGCTTCAATGCGTTCCTCTGCAGCGGCCTCTAAGCCTAGCACTAACTCGATAGACGCATCACTAGTGCCATCTTTGTTTTGGCCAATGTACGCGGTCTTGACGGCAGCTGGAACTTTAGCCGCAATGATGGCCTCAACTTGGCTGCGTTGCTGACTAGATAAAAGGTCACTCTTAGAGACAATGACTAAGTCAGCTGCACTAAGCTGGTCATCAAGTAGTTCAGCGAGATCAGGGTCATGATTAAGGCTTTCATCGGCCAAGCGCTGAGCTTGAACTTGCTCAGCATCGTGAGCAAAACGACCCCCAGCAACGGCTGGGCCATCGATCACAGTAATGACTGCATCAACAGTAAAGTGTTGTTTAATCTTGGGCCAGTTAAAGGCTTGTACAAGGGGTTTTGGTAAGGCTAAGCCACTGGTTTCAATTAGAATATGGTCAATATCATCCCGACGTTTGACTAATTCCAGCATTACTGGCAAAAATTCCTCTTCTACAGTGCAGCAAATACAGCCGTTAGCTAACTCATAAATACCTTGCTGGCTGCTCGTAGGCGCTGTGTCGTCATCACAATCCAAAGGGCAATTACGCAATAAATCAGCATCGATGTCCAGTTCACCAAATTCATTAACAATGACGGCAATACGCTTTGGGTCTTGACCTCCAGAAATCTGGCGCAACACATTAGATAATAATGTCGTCTTGCCACTACCTAGAAAACCCGTGATCACAGTAGCGGGAATTTTTTTCAGTTGCATGGGATAACCTTGTACGTAATTAAAAGCTAAAAGGGTGTTTGAATTTGCCCGCTATTTTGTCACAAAAAGCCACTAAAATCAGCCTTGCTTGGGCACAAACTATCCCCCATGCGACTCTTTGCAAGCCTCTAATAGAAGCTGGAACCACAGCCATGAATTAACTCATACTAAAGCCATGAGCACAGATCAATCTAGGTCGTCACTCTGAGGCATTAATCACCTTACAAAGGGGCTTATTTGCAGTGGCCCATACACCCTAGATGGAGCCTTCTAAAACCCAAGCAGGTGCAATGTAAAAATCACTAACCTGCCTTTTTATTGTGATCTTTCTTGCGATAGATGTGGGCTTTGGTTTCATCATATAGATACGAATCGTCAAAGTTTTCTGCATCCAACACATGGCCTACCAGTATCAAAGCAGTGCGGGTAAACTTTTTCTCACGTACTTTGGCAACGATATCGCTTAAGGTCCCTGTCACCTTATCTTGATCAGGCCAACTAGTGCGATAGCACACCGCTACTGGGCAGTCTGGTCCATAGTGAGGCAATAAGTCTGCCACAACTTTGTGAATGCGAGTAATGCCAAGGTGAATGGCCATGGTGGCTCCAGTGGCCGCTAAAGCGGGTAGACGTTCGCGCTCTGGGAAGGGAGTTTTGCCTTCGTAGCGGGTTAGAATAACTGTTTGTGAAATGCCAGACAAGGTAAGCTCTTTGCCCAGCCATGCGGCTGATGCAGAATAGGCTGTAACTCCAGGGATAATTTCGTAATCAATTTCTAATGCCTCTAGGCGGCGCATTTGCTCACCCGTGGCACCATATAACGAGGGGTCACCAGAGTGCACGCGGGCCACATGCTGGCCTTTGGCATGAGCATCGGCCATTAGCTCTACTTGAGCATCCAATGCTAAGGCTGCAGTGTCTATGACTAAGGCACCGCGTGAACGTGCGGTTGCCATATTTTCATCGGGAATCAATGACCCTGCAAACAGCACCACGGGCGCTACATCTAATAAGCGCTGACCTTTAATGGTCATTAGCTCTGGATCACCTGGGCCTGAGCCAATAAAATATACCGTCATAATTTTGTCCTGTGTTATGTCAAAGTTGGGAATTAAAGCTTCTTTTTATATCCACGAGGGGTATACACCCACTCTTTGGTGCCATTGACTATGTGTCTAGACTCGCTGTTGCCCACGGAGACAAGGGTAAACATGTCCACGTCTTTGGCATCTAATTCATCCAAACGAATAATAGTGACTTGCTCTTCTGGGCGCGTAAGCTGGCGACCGATTAATACGGGTGTAGAGGCCGGGCGGTGCTGTAACAATATGTCGCGGGCTTTGTTAAGCTGCCAATCACGTTTTTTAGACACAGGGTTATAGAAAGACACAACAAAATCACCTTCGCCAGCTTTTTCAATACGCTTTAAAATGGTTTCCCAAGGTGTGAGTAAATCTGACAAAGAAATAGTGCAAAAGTCATGTCCTAACATAGCACCCACGCGACTCGCACCGGCTTGCATGGCAGAAATTCCTGGAATAACTTCCAATTCTACAGCGAGCCATTCGGGGTGATTCTCTTTCCCCTCGAGCTGCATATCGAGTAATTCAAAGACTAAGGTCGCCATGGCATAAATGCCAATGTCGCCACTTGAAATAAGTGATGTAGTCTTGCCACTCGCTGCCAAATCTAGGGCTAAACGGGCCCGTCCAATTTCTTCACCCAAGGGCAGGTCATGGTGTTGTTTGCCGTTGCAAATATCCCCCAAAATTTGTAAGTAAAGGCCATATGCCACTAGGTCTGAACTGTCTGCGATGGCAGTGTGGGCGCGCGGCGCCATTAGCTGTGCATCACCAGGGCCAGTGCTAACAATAAATAGTTTGCTCATGCTGATCTCGTGCTCATTAAATAAAACTTAAGGATAATCTTCTTCACCCACTGAACCCGCGCCCGGTGGAAACGCTCTGGCGATGGCACAGGTGGCTTTAGGTGTTTTTAACTTGGCTTGTATTAGCTCTGCAGCATTACCAGTGGCTTGTTGAGCCGACCAGAGTGCAGCAGACTCTGCAACGCCATAAACACCAACAGTGTCATAAACGTATTGAGAAGGGTTTATCAATAAATCATTGACGGCTGCCAAAGTTTGGGCAGAATAGGTTTGAAAACTCTTACCTAAATCTTGAGCTAGCTCAATAAGGCCTTGCTCATTGGCTTTAATATCAATGCTATTAATGCTCACGATATCATCAATAGTGAGCCCTTGTTGTGTCAAACATTGGTTCAAAAACTCTAATAAATGGGCATGGCTACAATGGCGCTCACAGCCCATGCCTATGGTATATACAGGTTGCAGGTATGGCTGAGCCGTAGTGACAGCTAACTGCGCCTCTAGCATATGGCTAATTTGGCGTCCCCATTCGTTGGCACCGCCCTCATGCCCAGACAGCAATGGAATAACAAATTGGCCTTGCTCATCAAGCACCAGCACAGCTGGGTCTTGGTACTTATTTGTTATTACAGGCGCCAATGTACGCACAGCAATGCCCGTGGCACAGATCAAAATGAGGCGGTCAGCTTGAGAAAATGCAGCCTGAACTTGGGCCGCAAAGGGTTGTGGTTTTAGCTCAAAGGAAACTAGGCAATCTGGGTCATGGTTCAATAGCATGGCCTTTAAACGTTCGCCAAGGCGCGCGCCAGCATCGGTTAATGCAAAAATTCGGATCACCAATGACGCTCCTGTCTTAGCACTACGAACAATGAAAAGTATGGACCTGCTTGATTAGGTAATTGAGTTACATCGGTAAGAATTTCTTGGTTATCACGACCGATGTAGGCCAAATAGTTGGCATCTGCCATACGACCTGTTTTATCAAGTATGTCTAAGATACGCGGCCTAGCTCGGCCTGCCTTCATAATAACCACACTGTCATGGGTATTAAGGGCCAGTTCTAGCTGGGCGTCGGTGTGGCGTCCTGTCATGACAACAAAAGATTCTTGCAATAAGGATAGGGGTTGCTGTAGGGCAGACGCTGCACTGTTTACAGAAGAAATACCAGGCACTACAAGGCATTCGTGGGCATCACTTAAGCGTTCTAGCAGGTAACTAAATGAGCCAAAAAATAGGGGATCGCCTTCGCACAAAAACACGACAGATTTGCTTAGATTTAGTTGTTCAATAATTTGCTTAGTACCTAAATCGTAGGCAGCATTAGCCTCAGTTCTATCGGTACTCATGGGCATGGGAATAGCGATTTCTTTGGGCAACTCGGCACGACTAAGGATACTAGCGTGAGCAATATCTCGAGCCTGTGAAGTGCCTGCAATGGCGCTACTGGTCGCACTATTAGGCACACCTTTAGCGCTCGCTAAATAACAAATTACATCGGCAGATTGAATAAGGTAATGGGCTTTTAAGGTAATTAATAAAGCATCACCTGGGCCAACACCCACTCCATAAAATACGCCAGCTTGGGCTTCAAAAATATGCATTAGGATGAAATCTCTAGGGCTTTATGCCAGCACATTAAGGTAACGGGCAGCGCGGGGCGCAGTAAATCTTGCCCAGCAATGGTGTCGTGGCGACTGATGGCCACTTGTAAATAATCAGTGGGCTGCTGCTCTACATGTAGGCTAAATTGCCTCAGTGCAGCCTTACTTGGCTCAGTCACAGCACTGGTTGCAAGGCGACCACCCGGTTTGAGCCGCTGCCAAGCCAGTTGCATTATGCGACTAAGTTCACCGCCACTGCCACCTATAAAGACCTTGTCTGGAAATGGTAGTTCTTTGAGGCAATCTGGCGCTTTATCTTGGATAACATTTAAGTTAGCGCTTACTCCAAAAGCTTCTTTGTTAGCTTCCAAGCAGGCGATGCGCTGGTCGTGATGTTCGATAGCATATACTTGGCCTTGGGGATTCCATAGGGCCCATTCAATTGCGACTCCACCACAGCCCGCACCGATATCCCAAGCGATGTCTTGGGGAGCAGGTTGCAGTAAACTTAGAATATTAAGCCGCACTTCACGTTTGGTGAGCAAGCCTTTGCCTGACTCGCCATCGGTCACAAAGTGGGCATCTGCTATGCCGGGAAAATTTGGCATGACATGACCTATGCCTAACGTATGAACCACGGTCACGTGCAGTGACGCAAAGGGGGTTGAGCTGGTGGCTAGGTCTTGAGCTATAAATTGCTGTTGGTTTTGATCTTCGTAGCCTAATCGCTCGCATACATGTATCTTTGATAGGCCCAAATTAGCAGCCACTAAGACTTTTGCAATGGCTTGAGGATGGCTGTTTTGATCCGTAAGAATTAACAATGTGCGGTGGGGTTGTAAATGGCGCTTAAGGTGATTTAGTGGCCGCCCATGTAAACTGACTAGCTGGGCATCTTGTAAGGACAGTCCAGTTAATTCGCAAGCACCTTGTAAGCTCGACACGCCGCTAATACAGGTGACTTGATCGCCAAATTCAGATTGCAAATATTTACCAATACCAAACAGCAGTGGATCACCAGAAGCAAGAATCACAACATGAACAAAACCCTTGATCTCATGGGCGATGTGTTTGAGCCTTGGTAAGCATAGGCTGGCTGGCTGGGTGCGGCTTTGGTTTGCCACAACCTGCGCATGGGCTATACTTTCCAATTGTCTTGGTGAACCCATTATACAATCGCAACTACCTAAGGCGCTTAGGGCTTTGGCATTAAGCAGGGGGGGCTGGCAGATGCCTAACCCAATAACTGTAATTTTGGTCATTAGTAGCGTTCATCCATATTGCAGCGCAACAAAGCGTTGACTACTGAGGCAGCAGCGGCACTGCCACCTTGACGTCCAAGCAGGGTAATACATTCAATACCCAAGCCTTGATGAAGGTCCCAAAGTGCTTGTTTAGATTCAGCAGCGCCTACAAAACCAACGGGAATGCCTACAATTAATGCCGGTTTAGCTGCACCAGCTTTGAGCATTTCTAAGAGGCGAAATAGTGCCGTAGGGGCATTACCAATGACCACCACGCTAGAACGCAGTTGATCTCCCCAAAGGTCTAACGCCGCCATGGAACGAGTTTCCCCACGCTGTTTAGCTATAGCTGCCGTAGTCTCATGATTGAGGTAGCATAGGGGAGGATTTTGAATCATGCGTTTGGTAATGCCTTGTTTTACCATTTCTACATCACATAATATGGCTTGGTGTTTGGCCAGAGCCCCACGCCCAGCAGCACAGGCATTGGCACTTATACGCATGTGCTGTGCAACAAGGGGGTCGCCTACGCTATGGACAACACGCATCACCACTTGTTGGGCATCGTCACTTAGGCCTGATAAGTCCGTTAATAAACGAATTTGGCGAAAGCTATCTTGCTCTATAGCAGAGGGATTGGGCTGGTATTCAAAGCTCATATCATTATCACCTAGTGCTTCTGATCATGGCTATGGGATTGGACATGGCGGTTGCCTTTATTGAGGGATTTCATGGGTGTGCGACTCCACGCTTGTAAACGCTTTACAAGTCCATCAAATTGTTGTTCTACAGGTCCAATAAAATGTGGCCGCTGCAACATAAATATGGGCACTTTAAGGCTTCGTGCGGCTGTTAGCTTTGCTTCAGTGGAACTGCCGCCACTATTTTTACTAGCGATAGCTTGAATACTGTGACGTTTTAATAAGGCTAATTCAGCGGCTTCAGCAAAAGGGCCGATGGCTTTAATCCAAGTAACGTTGGGGGGTAACTCATGTTTGGGCTGCACAGCAGTACGTAACCAAATGCGTTGCTTTGCATTTAATAGTGCCATCTCTTTAGGGCTAATTTGCCCTATCGTTAATAACGTGCGCTGGTAACTTGAAAGGGCACTTAAAAGCTCGGCAGTAGTGCCAAATAAGCGCCAATCGTCTCCCGTTTGTGGTTGCCATTGAGGTCTTAAAAAACGCCAGTAATTTAGCCCTAACTCATGACAGGTTTGCTCTGCATGTTGGCCCATAGTGACACTGAATGGATGGGTCGTATTAACGATGCCATCTATGTTTTGTTGTTTGCAGTAGGCGCTTAAACCGCCAAACTGAGTAAACCCACCACTCACTACTGTAGCTGGAACTTGAGGCTGACGAACCAATCCAGCCACGCTATAAATTAATTCTAAACAGGGCTGGGTTTGGTGTAGAGCGCTAGCCAAATGGCGAGCATCTGCAGTACCCCCTAAGATCAGCAACCTCATGGGGCCACTCCCGCCGCGCG
Source organism: Candidatus Njordibacter sp. Uisw_058 (assembly GCF_047730065.1). Lineage (GTDB taxonomy): Bacteria > Pseudomonadota > Gammaproteobacteria > Pseudomonadales > Balneatricaceae > Njordibacter. Next base: position 2,833,192 of record NZ_CP159829.1, on the reverse strand, counting down.
ACCAAGTAATTCACCTTGCCTATTGACGGCGAATATTTCCAGCTGCACCGAATTAGGCACGGTTGTCAGGGCAAATGTTAACGCATCTTGGCAAACAGCCGCAGCTAAATCAATGCCTTGTTGCTGGCACAGCCCCAAGGCCTCAAGACTTGTATTACATGCTTTAATAGCTGTCACTAGGTCGTTATCAGCACCCAATCTTTGGGCAGTATGGGCCAGCTTCGGTAAATTAATGGAGGACTTGCCACTGTGCAAGTCTAAATGGCCATCGGCTAGCTTACTAATTTTTCCAAAACCACCACAAATTGTTAAACGCTTCACAGGAGACTTTTTTAAATGTTTAAGCACTGCACCTGCAAAGTCCCCCATTTCAATGAGTTGCATGTCGTCTAGGGCGTAATACTCTCCAATAAAGGCTTCACTTGCATTGCCTGTAGCTGCAGCTACATGGGCATAATTATTGGCTACAGCAACATCCAGACCTTGATGGATGGATGCAATCCAAGCACTGCATGAGAATGGACGCACGATGCCACTGGTGCCTAAAATTGATAATCCATCCACAATACCCAAGCGGCCATTCATGGTTTTCTTGGCAATCTCAGCGCCATTAACTACCCCAATTGTGACTTTAAAACCACCTGTGTATTGGTACAGTTGTGCTAAATGAGTGAGGTGTTCACTCATCATTTGCCGAGGTACGGGATTAATCGCCGCTTGGCCCACTTCAAGCAGCAATCCAGAGCGGGTGATGGTGCCCACCCCAGCACCCGCGCAAAACTTAATGCCTAATTCAGAAACTAGGCTTACGGTCACCCAGATGGTCGCACCATGGGTTGCGTCTGGGTCATCACCCGCATCTTTGATCGTCTCGGCATAGGCCGTGGTCGGTCCACGGTGTTCCACTAGCTTAAGCTCTAGATCAACGTGTTTACTCGCACCTTTAGGTTTAGGTAAAGTGACGCTGGCACTGGTTTTGTGAATGTTTCCTAGTAATAAATGAGCCCCAGCTAAACAACAGGCCGTGGCGCAAGTCCCAGTGGTTAAACCGGTACGCAAAGGCTGCTTTTTTTCGCTGGATTCAGGCCACATAGTTCAGATTGATCCTATTGCTGCGCTGCTATGAGTGGTTTGTAGTGGCTTGGTAAATAACTGAGCCACAGCTTGTGGGTTGGAAGGAAAGAACAAATGTAAATAACTGGCCGTCAAACCTTGTTGGCGATAGATGGCCTCTCCAGGTGCAGGATGACGCTGGCGCTGACCATGGGCAATGGGCGCAGGGGTGTTTTGGCTGCGAGAACGATGGTGTGCATGGGCACGCACTTCACCTTCTGGCAGCATAGCCGCTTGCATGCCTTGGCAACCCCGTTTGCCACGCATCGCACCTTGGCCTGCTAAAATGCCCACCATGGGGTAGGTCGTATCATCAAGATCAGTTAGCTTTTCCAAACAATACAGAAAACCACCACATTCAGCTAAAATTGGTTTTTGAAGGGCATTAAACCTGCGAATGTCCTTTAGCATACTGCTATTCCCAGCTAATTTTTTGGCATGCAGTTCAGGGTATCCGCCAGCAAACCATAAGGCATCAACGTCAGGCAAGTGCTGATCATTAAGGGGTGAAAAATAACTTAATTTAGCCCCCATCGCCTCTAATAAGCAGGTGTTGGCGCTGTATATGAAACTAAAGGCAGCATCACGGGCGATACCAATGGTGGTGCCTTGCAAAAGTTTTTGCGGTGCAGCAATGTCTTGGCTGGTAAAAGCCACGGGTTTGGGTAAGTCACAAATGGCTTGTCCACCCAGCCATGCTTTGCCCAGGTTGAAACGGTGTTCTAGTTCTTCACGCACTTCGTGAGCTTGCACTAAACCTAAGTGACGCTCTGGTAAAGACACCTCTGGATCTCTGGCGAGATTAGCGAGCAAAGGCATGCGACCTGCAAGAGCATCGTCAATAAGTTGGGCATGTCGTTGGGTGCCACAATTATTGGCTATGAGTCCACAAAACTCAACATCATCGCGAAAACTGGCTAAACCTAGGGCCACGGCTGCCACAGTTTGTGCCATGCCCTTCACGTCAATCACTAAGGCGATGGGAATGTTAAATGTGGCGGCTAGATCTGCACTGGAGGGTTCACCATCAAACACACCCATGGCTCCTTCTACTAGAATTAGATCAGACTGCTGAGCGGCCAAATAGAATTGATGCCGACAATACTCTGCCCCTGCCATCCATAAGTCTAACTGCGTCACAGGTTGTCCTGATGCTTGTTCTAGAATTTGTGGGTCTAGGTAATCGGGCCCCATTTTAAATACCCTCACCTTGCGGCCAAGGTCACGGTGATAGCGCGCTAGGGCTGCAGTAATGGTTGTTTTGCCTTGACCAGACGCAGGCGCTGCTAAAAATAAAGCAGGGCAATAGGCTATGGCATTTGCTTGATCCGAGTGTGGGGTCTTAGAGGTCATTAAAATTCAATACCAGCTTGGGCCTTAACGCCAATTCGAAAGGCATGGCCATCATCTTTTACTGTACTAATCGTGTCTGCATATTCAACTAACGCCTCCGGCATCACCCGGCCTGTAATAATGACAGTTTGGTCATGGGGACGTTTAGCCAAGGCTTCTAGTACAGGTTCTAGCGGCAGGTAGTTGTACTTAAATACATAGGCCATTTCATCAAGCACCAACAGGTCGATGCTAGGGTCTTGTAATAAACCTTGAGTGATCTCCCATGCTTGTTCTGCAGCGGCAATATCATTGGCTTTATCTTGGGTTTCCCAAGTAAAACCATGGCCCATTACATGCCAGTCTAAGCCAGGATAATCCTTAAAAAATTTGTACTCCCCGGTTTCAACGCGGCCTTTTACAAATTGAACGACAGCCGCTTTCTTACCGTGCCCTAAACTACGCATCATGGTGCCAAAGGCTGAGCTACTTTTACCCTTGCCGTTGCCACGCAACAAAATGGTCACACCACGTTCTTCTGTGGCTTTGGCAATACGAGCGTCAATGACAGCTTTTTTAGCACGCATACGTTCTTCATGGGTTTTACTCATTAAACCAGCCTCGCTTGGGATAAGGTTAAATATTGTGCTTTTAAAAGGTGCGCAATGTGTTGGCCCCGGCCTCGTTTCACTGGACCTTGTTCCGTATCAACAAGAATGGATTGGCCTAATAACGTGATGCCTGATAAATCCTGCTGCACCCGTCCGTCAGTAATAATGGTATTGATAATACGAATTCCTGGACTGCGTCGAAGCAGCCTAGTTGCAAAGGCACTGGCGGACTGAAGGGCTTGTCTTAATGGTGTACCGCCACCCACATCGATGCCGTTAAGTATAGGTGTCATGGCTTTAGGTGCGCGACCTTGAGTGTATAGTTCACAGACCTGGTCGTTACCAAAACCCAATAACACCAGTTGTTGACGAGCCATATAGGCATGTTGTGCGATGCCTGCAACTAAGCCTTTGGCCTGACTCTGACTATCACCAAGCAAGGTTGATGCGGACGTATCAAGTAGCACTAGATGCATCACAGGATCAGCACCACGCTGGCGGCGAAAACGCAGGTCGATGCCAGAGTCTTTGTGGCGGCTGGCAATCAAACTCGAAAACCAATTAATGTGCTTTGAGAATGGTTTATTCGGCCTACCATGGCCTTGGCCGTGCAAACCTCTGCTGGCCGCTGCCGGGATAGATGAAGACGCTCTAGGGGAGTCACCATCAGACTCCATTTGCCGCAGTGGGCCAGTGGGCTGCTTGGTTGGCACCATTTGTCCCCAGTCTTGCTCAGTGCTCTGGCCTTGAGAGTCTACCTTGCTATCCCTAGGGCGCTCAAAGGGTGGTGGGCTTTGTGGCGGTTGTTGGTTAGGTGGATTGGGAGCGTTAAGGTCGTTACGACGATGCATTAAGACCAGTTCTTCAACCGCATCAATATCTTCAAGGCTCACAGTATTGGTTTGTTGGAGTGCCGCATGAGCTTGTGCAGCACGCAGCCAAACTAAATCACCACGCACTCCATCTACTTGCGCAGCGACGCAGCGTTGGGCGATTTGTAAGCGCATATCGTCGCTAGCATTGATGCTTTTGAGCCGTATTTGAGCTTGTTCTATATTAGCTCGCAAAGCTTGCTGTGGCTTCGCATAAGTGGCCAAAAATTGGACAGGATTGGCGTCAAAGTCTTGACGACGGCGCACAATTTCCATGCGTTCATGGACGCTGTAGGTGTTCTCAAGGGCCACGCCAAAACCAAAACGGTCAAGTAACTGGGGGCGTAATTCGCCTTCATCTGGGTTCATGGTGCCCATTAAGGTAAATTCAGCTTCATGTTGGTGGCTAATACCATCCCGCTCAATATGATTAACACCACTGGCTGCAGCGTCTAGTAATAAGTCGACCAAGGCATCAGGTAATAGATTCACTTCATCAACGTAAAGTAAGCCTCTATGGGCCTTGCTCAAGAGCCCTGGTGCAAATTGCACGTGTTGCTCGCCCAGTACTTTTTGTAGGTCTAAAGACCCAGTGACCATCTCTTCACTGGCACCGAGGGGCAGGGTCACTAATTGATTTAGGTTAGCAATATCGAGGTCTGCCAAACTGCGGGCCAAGGTAGATTTGGCACTACCACGGGGGCCACTTACCAGCACGCCACCAATTGCAGGGTCTATAGCCAGCAAGGTTAGAGCAAGCTTAACTTGAGCTTGGCCAACGACGGCAGTAAAAGGAAAGTTTAGTTTGAGCATAGCCATATCCATCGCACCCACCGTACGATTTATGTGAAACCTAAGATATAACCTAGGCTTCTGATTTCATTTTGAGGGGCTGGTATCGGACTAAATCGCCTATGGATTCACCGTTGCGGGGGCAGTGTTGGCTCAAGACCGGTTTGCCGTAATCTCGTCCACGCTTCCCATTTAACTGCCTGTTCGCCAAGCAGAACCACTCATTGCTACCTATTGTAGGCTTATATGGTGAAGAATAATACGTTTATAGAGCGACTAATGGTTTGGGTGCGGCCTAGGCATATTCAATATCGCCATAGGGCTAATTTGTTGCTTAAACAATGCATATCACGCTGTTTGTGGCCTCCCAAATAGCTGCTTTAATGTGCCTATACGAGCAGTTTAGTCGGCAGTCACATTAATTGATTATTTAAATCATGGACGCTTGGTTTGGTTAAGGGCTTGCTGACGTTGCCGGTTATCCCACCAATCCTTAGTTTGATACCAAGCGCTAGCAGCGGGCATATACCAAGGGCTGCCATGATGATAGCTTCGGCTTTGCAGTGGGGTTTGTTCAAACACAGAATGTTGCTGCTGTGGATGTAACATTTTGAGAGCGGCTTTATGACCTAAATAAGGCGCCATAGCGACCCCATTACCACAATAACCCAAAGCATGATAAATGCCATTATTACAGCCGATATTGGGTAATTTACTAAAGCTGAAACCAGTAAAGCCAGTCCAACAGTGACTCATTTTGGTGTTTTTCAGGCTGGGGAATATTTCTATTAATTTAGATTGTAAAATGGGTAATGACTGCTCTGGCGTGATGGCGTGCAAAGCTGCGCGTGCTCCCAGCATAATGCGTTTGCCGCAAGGTGTTGGGCGGTAGTAACAAAAGCGCTGGCGGGTCTCAACCATACAATGGCCACCAGGCAATAAAGCTTGTACCTGATCTTTGCCTAACTCTTCGGTCACAATAATGAAACTGGGCACAGGCAAAACTCTTCTGGCTAAAAACTTAGAGACCCTAGATTGAGTGTAGCCATTGGTTGCCATAAGCACTTGCTCACAATCAATAGATTGGTTTTTAGTGGTAATGCAAAAGCCACTTCCTCGAGGCTTAACTGAATGCGCTGGCTGATCTCCAAAGACCTTTACTCCTGCGTCTAAGGCGAGCTGTAATAAACCATAGTGGAGTTTTCTAGGCTGCACACAAGCATGGCCTTCATACAGTAAGCCACCAAAATATAATGGCGTGTTAATGTGCTCAGTCATGGCATTGGGCTTGATCATGCGTGCAGCAAATGGCTCAATCTTTTGTAAACTGCTATTGGCTTGGGCCATGGCAGTATAGTCTTGGGGTGTCCATGCGGTGCGTAAACGACCAGAGGCTTGTAAATCACAATTAATTTTGTGATCAATAATCAAGCTTTTGGTGAAATCTAAAGAGTCATTGGCCTCGCAATGTAGCTGTGCAGCAATGTCTGAACCGTAATGTTTTTTGGCATCAGCCACAGACACTTTGTGACCTGAACCCAGCATGCCACCATTGCGAGTGCTGGCTCCAAAGCCTATGGCTTGGCTGTCTAATACAACCACGTCACGACCTGCTTGGGCTAGAGTTAAGGCTGCACTTAAACCCGTAAAGCCTGCCCCTACAACAACACAATCTGCTTTGGTTGGCGGCACTTCAGTGTTACGATATTGGGGCTGATTTTGCCACCAGTAAGGTGTAAATTGAGTCATGATTAGCTAATTATTTTTTTATTGAGTCTTCACCATGCAACAACTTTATCCAGAACTCAAACCCTATCGAGAATTCTTTTTACCTGTGACCCACGGGCACAGCCTTTATGTTGAGCTATGTGGCAATCCTCAGGGTATGCCTGTGGTTGTCATACATGGGGGTCCAGGCGGAGGTTGCGGGCCTTCATCGCGTCGCTTTTTTGACCCCAATGACTACCATATTATTTTACTTGACCAACGTGGGGCTGGGCGCTCATTACCCCATGCTAGTTTAGAGGCTAATACCACCCAGCATTTAATTGAAGACTTTGAATTACTGCGTTGTGAATTAGGTATTTCTAAATGGCTTTTATTTGGTGGCTCTTGGGGAGCTACATTAGCTTTAGCCTATGCTCAGGCGCACCCAAATCGTGCTCTAGGACTTATTCTTCGGGGTGTTTTTTTGGGCCGCCAAAAAGATGTGGATTGGATATACGAAGCCGGTGGCGCCAGTCGCATGTTTGCAGATTATTGGCAAGTATTTCAAAAACCATTAGTCAACACAGATGCTGAAGCTACTGGCGAAATGGTTAACACCTATTATAAATTGTTATGTGGCACTGATGAATTAAAACGCTTTGCCGCCGCAAAGGCTTGGGCCGCATGGGAAGGAAGTATTGCCACATTAAACCCTAGACCCCATCTTGGAAACGATTTTTCTGACGGTCATTTTGCCTTAGCTTTAGCTCGAATTGAATGTCATTACTTTGTCAATCAATGCTTTTTTGAGTCTAATCAATTATTAAAAAATATGCATAAAATCAGTCACTTACCCGGTATCATCGTGCATGGTCGTTACGATATGATTTGTCCAGCAGAGCAGGCGTTTGAAGTGCATGCACTGTGGCAAGCATGCCAATTGCACATTGTGCGTGATGCAGGCCATGCGCAACAAGAACCGGGCATCGTCGATAACCTAATTAAAGCGACTAGGGAGTTTGCAGTTAAGCTTGCATAGAAGATTATACGCTTCTTACACGGCCCTTAGTGTGACCTCAATTATATATAGACCCAGTCAAATGTTGAGCAGGAAGAGAGTAAGATGGCGAAAATGGTAAAAAAGGGCGACTTGCCGCAAAAAATTTGTCAGACATGCAACAAGCCATATGCGTGGCGAAAAAAATGGGCGCGTGATTGGGCGAACATTCGCTATTGCTCACAACGTTGTAAATCTGAAGCCAAATTAGATATTTAACACTGGAGTAATGAGTTGTTTCAAGTCACTTGTGAATTTGCACTCAAGCATGCTTTGGCAGGCAAATTAAAAAAGGCCCTACCATGAAAAACACCCCCCAGCACGCACCCCCATCGGATGCCCAACAACGCTTAGATATAGAGCCGGTGGTTTGCTATCCCAATAATACTCTGCCTCCCTATGACAAGCCCTTTTATAACAATCTGCAACAGGGTATGCAGTTGGTTGATAGCATCACCATCCCTGCTAGAGATGCGCGCAGTTTTGTGGTGCCTGCAGGCCATGTGTTTCGTATCGTTAGTGTAGAAGGCCCCCAAGTAGGCGACTTAAACTTGTGGCACAAAGACAACCTTAAGGAGCGTTTTTTTAGTGGCAAAACCCGTGCATTGCACGGCACACATGTCAGTACTGGTGATCGCTTGTGGAGCAATCTGCCTTATTTAAGACCGATGGCCACGGTCATTGATGATACCCTCGATTGGTATGGCTGGGACCAGTTTGGTGGTAGTGTGCATGACGTCATCGGCACCCGTTGTGACCCCTACACCAATCAAGCCCTCGGACAAGATGAATACCACTATTGTTGTCACTCTAACCTTACACGGGCTATGTTAGATCATACCCAATTCGATTTAGATGACGTAGAACCTATGGTGCACGATGTATTAAATGTGTTTATGTGCACAGGGTTTAGCCATGACACCCATCAATATTTTATGAAAGCCAGTCCGGTAAGGCCAGGGGATCACTTAACACTATTTGCTGAAATTGACTTACTAGGTGCCCTATCTGCTTGCCCAGGGGGGGATTGTAGTAATGAACATTCTAGTGATACTTCCAAGTGTTATCCCCTTAAGGTCGATATATATAAACCTCTACGAAAAGCTTTGGTGGGCTGGTCAAGTCCGAATACCAATGGCTATAGCCGCAGTCATGGAGTGGATCAAACATTATGAAAGCCCTCATGCAGCGTGTTACTCAAGCCAAGGTAGAAGTTGACGGCGAATGTATAGGCCAAATCGATCATGGCATACTGTTGCTTTTGGGGGTGGATAAGGACGACAGCTTTGCCAAAGCTGATCAGTTGTTGCATAAAGTGCTGCACTATCGCTTTTTTAGTGATGAGCTTGGAAAAATGAATAACAATGTGCAACAAGTGGCTGGCAGTCTTTTAGTTATTAGTCAATTTACCTTGGTCGCCGACACCAAAAAGGGCTTAAGGCCAGGCTTTTTGGGTGCGGCACCGCCCGCCCTTGGTGAACAAATATACGATTACTTTGTTGCTCAAGCCGAGCAATCAATTACCCTGGCTACGGGGCAATTTGGTGCCGATATGCAGGTCAGTCTCACTAATGATGGGCCAGTCACCTTTATGCTGGAAGTCTAAGTATCGCCCACCAGTTTGTTAACATTCAAAATGAAGTGCTAAAGCCATGGCTTCGTATTGAATACTCTGCACCTTATAAAAAGAGCACGCACAAAGCCTTAAAATAAAGCATTATTAAGTACCACAAAAGGTCTGTTTCACCATTTCATCAGGTGTTGGGGCTAGGACATAAGTGATTAATTCTGATTGGTAATCATAGGGTGCTTGTAAGATTTTGAGTAACGCATAAAAGGGCTCATAGTCACCTTGGTCTTCTGCCGCTCTTATGGCCAGCTCTACTTGATGGTTGCGAGCTATATATGCTGGATTAGCCCGCTTCATTTGTTGATAACGCTCTACTTGGCTTTGTGGGTCTTGGGCTAGGCGCTGCTGCCATTGTTGTTGCCACACCACGAATGCTTGGGGGGCAATGAATGCGGCTCCAAGGGCTACATGCTCTGTTGGTGTAGCGATCTGGTCTACCAAATACCTAAAACCCAAAGTGAAATCTATTTTATGCTCAGCCATGATGGCGAATAGTTCTTCAGTGAGGGCTTGGTCCCCTTCTTGTGGCTGGCTAATGCCCAGCTTGTTACTCATGATGGCCTGATAAGCGGCACCATAGTGCTTTACATAGTTGTCGAGTGCTTGTTGGGCGTCTGCTAAGGCTTGCTCACTGTCTGTGTGTAGTAATGGCAGAAGTGCCTGCGCTAGTCGTGTTAGGTTCCATTGGCCAATACCAGGCTGCTGATTATAACGATAACGGCCTTGCCGATCGATGGAACTAAACACTTTGTCTGGGTCAAACTGATCCATAAATGCACAGGGACCATAGTCAACCGTGGCACCACAAATAAGCATGTTGTCGGTATTCATTACGCCATGAATAAAGCCAAAACCTTGCCATTGAGCAATCAATTTAGCTTGGCGTTCTATGACGGTATTAAGCAATAATAAGTAGGGTTGAGGAGCATCAATCAAGTGGGGGAAATGGCGTTTAAGGCAGTAATCTGCAAGGCTTTTAACGCCTTTCTCGTCCCCTTGCATCGCAAAATATTCAAAGCTACCCACACGAATATGACTGGGGGCAATACGCGTCAATACGGCGCCAGGTGCAGGGCTTTGGCGCATTACAGTTTCACCTGTAGCGATAGCGGCAAGGCTGCGGGTGGTAGGCACCTGTAAAGCAGCCATGGCCTCGCTTAAAAGGTATTCCCGTATAACGGGTCCTAAAGGTGAGCGACCATCGCCTCGTCTGGAATAGGGTGTAGGCCCAGAACCTTTCAGTTGTAGGTCAAAACGTTGTCCGTCTGGGGCTACTATTTCACCTAATAAGTGCGCTCTGCCATCACCTAGTTGAGGGTTAAATGAGCCAAATTGGTGGCCGGCATAAGCCTGTGCCATGGGCGCTGAACCCATAGCTGTTTGGTTGCCAACAAGGACTTGCAAAGCCTCATCAGAGGCGAGCCATTGGAGATCAATGCCGAGCTCCTTGGCTAGTATTGGGTTACTGATAATGGGCGCTGCAAGGGTCACAGAAACGGGTTGTGTATAGCTGTAAAAACGTTCTGGCAAGCTTGCAAATGTAGTGTCAAATGTGGGACTGGTAGCTGTCGCTGGGGTTGTCATGATCTATACCTATAGGTTTTCTAATTTTGCATAGGCTAGGACTAGCCACTTACTGCCATCGTTTTCAAAGTTCACTTGCACTCTTGCTTGGGGGCCAGAACCCTCGGCATTAACCACGGTGCCTATGCCAAATAATGGGTGTCGCACGTTTTGTCCCAAAGCCACTACTGGGGTTTCAAGTTCTTGATGCCGCCCCCAGCGGTCATATTGTCTTGTGGGCGTGGGCCTTGCAGTGACTGGGCGGCTAATGCTGGATTTAAGACGCACTTCATTCATTAAGCCTTCAGGTATTTCCCCAATAAAGCGTGAGGGGCGGTTAAACGTATCTTGACCATGTAAACGACGGCTTTCGGCATAGGTAATAAATAAACGTTGCATGGCGCGGGTGATGCCCACATAGCACAAGCGGCGCTCTTCTTCTAAACGGTCGCCTTCTTCTAAAGACATTTTGTGTGGAAATAAACCTTCCTCTACACCCCCTAAAAAGACTATTGGAAATTCCAGACCTTTAGCCGAGTGTAAAGTCATTAACTGTACACTGTCTTCTGACTCATCAGCCTGCTGCTCGCCTGCATCCAGTGCGGCTTGGTCGAGCATGGCTGCGAGCGGTGTTGTTGCGACTGGATCTAACTCTGAGTCGGGGTCATCAGTCTCTTGGGTGGGATTCCAAGTGCTGGCAAATCCTTTGGCGGCACTAACCAACTCCATCAGGTTATCAATACGAGTTTGCGCCTTCTCACCTTTTTCTTTCAGGTGATGTTGAATGAGACCTGACTGTTGGATCACAAGGTCTACCATATCGTGCAATAGGGCTTCGCTGGTTTCTTCATCCAAACGGTTAATGAGTTTAACGTAACTATCAATGGCGTTGTGAGCGCGCGTAGGTAGTTCGTTTTGAGCAATAATTTGCTTTGTGCTATCCCACATAGAGCAACCTTCAGCCCGAGCATTTTGCCGGATCTTAGCGACTGTGGCTGCCCCCACTCCTCGTGTGGGTACGTTAAACACGCGTTCCATGGCTGCATCGTCGTTACGATTTTTGATCAGCCTCAAGTAAGCTAGGGCGTTACGAATTTCCAAACGATCATAAAATCGCTGGCCACCATAAATGCGATAAGGCATCTGAGCACGAATCAAGGCTTCTTCCAAGACTCGAGATTGGGCGTTGGAGCGATATAAAATGGCACATTCAGCGCGCATACCACCGTCTTTTTGCCACTGGTCAATTTGATCCACAATAAAGCGCGCTTCATCCATTTCATTAAATGCGGCGTATAACGAAATGGGTTCGCCATCATTTCCATCAGTCCATAGGTTTTTACCAAGTCGACCGCTATTATTAGAAATCAACCCATTGGCGGCTTTAAGTATGGTGCCTGTAGAACGGTAGTTTTGTTCCAAGCGCACGGTAATAGCATTGCCAAAATCCCGTTCGAAGTGTTGAATATTTTCTATTTTTGCACCTCGCCATCCATAAATAGATTGGTCGTCATCTCCCACTGCCATGACCTTTGCAGCAGAGCCTGAGAGCACTCGCAACCATGCATATTGGATGGTGTTAGTATCTTGGAACTCATCTACCAATAGGTGCTTAAAGCGGCCTTGGTAATGCGCTAGCAAGGCACTATTATTAAGCCATAACTCATGGCAACGAAGCAGTAGTTCACCAAAATCGACTAATCCAGCACGCTCACAAGCCTGATGGTATGCAGCATACACTTTGACCTGTGTATCGAGCTGAAAGTCACCCTGAGTTTCTATGTGCTGCGGACGCTTGCCTTCGTCTTTACAGCCGTTGATAAAGTGTTGAAACTGGCGCACAGGCCACCGACTCTCATCTAACTGCATCTCTTTACACAAGCGTTTTAGAATACTCAGTTGGTCATCACTGTCCAAAATTTGAAATTGTTGTTGTAATCCAGCTTCTTGCCAGTGGCGGCGTAGCAGTCGATGGGCCAAACCATGAAAGGTGCCTACCCATAGTTGTGTCGTGTCTAAGCCCATTAGGCTTTCGATGCGGGCGCGCATCTCACGAGCTGCTTTATTGGTGAAGGTCACCGCCATAATAGACCAAGGAGAAATATTCTCAGCTTCAATTAACCATGCTATTCGGTGCACCAGCACGCGGGTCTTTCCGCTACCAGCACCAGCCAAAATAAGCAGGTTTTCTTCAGGAGCTGCAACGGCCTCGCGCTGAGAGTCGTTGAGTTCGTCTAAAAGGCGAGAAACATCCATTATCGTGTCCATGTGGTGTGTGAGTGCGAGCCTAACTTTGGCCTAAATTAAATCTACGGAGAACAGGTCAACTGATCTGACCACAAGACATATGTCTAGTTGCGAGCCCAAGACTAAAAGCGTATGTTAATTTGCGCTAGGATAAGTTTTAGGTTAAATCAACATTAATTTAACACCTATTGTAACCACAGATAAGGTAAATTTCATCGTTATGGATGAGTTACTTTGTTATAGTCTAGCCTTATAACAACAATACTGGAGATTACGGAAATGCAAAGACGTGAAATATTGAAGAAAGGCTTGGTTGGTTTAGGTGGAGTGGCAGCAGCTTCTACCATCGCCGCACCTGCTATAGCTAAAGAACGTGTAGAAATCGCCATGGTAGCAACATGGGGTAGAGATTTCCCAGGTTTAGGTACAGGTGCTCAGCGTTTTGCTAAGCGTTTAAGTGACATGAGTGATGGTCGCATCCAAGTGACTTATTACGCTGCAGGCGAGCGTGTTAAGGCCTTTGACTCGTTCGATGAAGTAGCTTCTGGCAATGCTCAGATGTATCACGGTGCGGAATATTACTGGAAAGGTAAACACCCAGGCTGGGCTTACTTCACCTCAGTTCCATTTGGCCTAACTTATACCGAGATGAACGCATGGATTCGCTTTGGTGGTGGTCAAGAATTATGGGATGAGTTGGGCGCAGACTATGGCCTGAAAGGCCTTATGTGTGGCAACACAGGTGTCCAAATGGGTGGCTGGTTCCGTAAAGAAATGAACAGTGTAGACGACTTCAAGGGTTTGAAGATGCGTATGCCAGGACTTGGCGGCGATGTACTGGCTAAGCTAGGTGGCTCTCCAGTGTCGTTACCTGGTGGTCAGATTTATGAAAACCTTATTTCAGGATCAATCGACGCCACTGAGTGGGTTGGACCTTGGAATGATGAGCTAATGAAGTTCTACGAAGCGGCCAAGTACTACTACTACCCAGGCATGCATGAGCCAGGTGCTATGTTAGCCTGTGGTATGAACAAGACCTGGTGGGATGGTTTGAGCAAGTCTGATCAAATGATGATTGAAGCTGCTTCCTCTATGGAAAACGACGTCATGATGTCAGAGTACAACTACAAGAACGGTGCTGCACTTAAGCGCTTGATCAATGACCAAGGTGTTAAGTTACGCCAGTTCAACGATGACATATACGACGGCTTTGCTGAGGCTTCTGAAGAGGTGTTCGCAGAAGTTCAAGAGCATAGCGATTTAGCTAATCGTATTCATCAAAGCTTTGTTACTGCGCGTACTGACATCGGTGCATGGGCGGAAATTTCTGACCAAGCGTATCTACAACAACGTAACCGCGCTCTAGGCGGTTAATTGCTGTAACTAGGTACACCTACCCAAAATTAGTTGGGGGTAGGTGTACCCTATTTTCTACCCATCATTACTATTTTTTACGCTAGTGGTTTTAAGCATGCAACACTCGTCTAGCCTTTTGACGCCATTGAGTTCCTCTAACAGGTTACCTAAGCCAGATTTGCTGCTGCGTAGTCTTGCTTTTACAGTGGTGTACGCCACAGTTATATTTTTACTTAATAATTTTTTAAACTTCTGGGCACTATGGCCAGGAGCATTAAACACCTTAGGGGCTTTACCTTCTGCCGGGCCATACGCAGGTTTTGGATGGCTGCAGGTGTTAAGTTATGTGTCAGCGCCAATGCTGGCGCTGCTGCATGTATCTAAGTTACAGTCTGAAAGCTATCAAGACCTTTCGAGTCGAGTCTCCAACTGGGCTGCCACCACGATTAAGGCTGCCTTTTGGATGGTGTTATTGGTGGGTATGGTCGACATGCTTGTTTCCTTTATGCGCATCGAGTCTCTTTTGGCCCCCATCTTCGGAGACAATATCACTTCACAATTAGGTAAGCCTCAATTTAGGGGTGCCTATGTGCACTTGCCCTTGATGCTGTTGTCCTGTTTTATTGCGATACGCAGCAAAGGGTTAGGCTTTATATGGCTTGCCTTGCTGGTGGTTGTGGCTGAATTTTTGATTGTCATCACTCGTTTTGTTTTCTCTTATGAACAAGCCTTCATGGGTGACCTTGTACGTTTTTGGTATGCAGCTCTGTTTTTATTTGCTTCAGCCAACACGTTGCTGCTTGAAGGGCATATACGAGTGGATGTAGCTTATACCCATTTTAAGGCCCGCACTCAATCTTGGGTCAACATTTTTGGTGTGTGCTTACTAGGGTTGCCATTATGCTTTACTATTTTGACCCTCGGTATGTGGGATAGAACGAGCAGTATCAACAGTCCATTGTTGAGTGTAGAGGTATCCCAAAGTGGCTATGGCATGTATGTGAAATACCTCATGGTGGGCTTCTTGGCCATTTTTGCTGTTTCGATGGTCATTCAATTTTCAAGTTATTTGCTCAAGCACTTCGGTGTGCTGCGTGGCGAAACGGCGACAACGACGGCTAACCCCTAGGACACTCGGTTATGGAACTTCTGTTTTTAGGCATTTTAGTCCTGTTAATGATTACCGCCCTTGTATCTGGCTTCCCTGTTGCATTCTCTTTGCCGGGGTCTTCGATTATTGCCATTGGTTTGGCCGCTTTAGCGGGTTGGATGTTTGCCGATGACCCCAATGCCTACTTTCATGAAGGTGGCCCAGTTCAATGGCTAAGTGCGGGCGTGACAAATTTTAGAAGCCTATATTGGAATGTGGAACGGGACACGCTCATTGCAATACCGTTATTTATTTTTATGGGCATTATGCTGCAACGCTCAAAAGTTGCGGAAGATTTGTTAGTGACAATGGCACAACTGTTTGGACCCGTCCCCGGTGGCTTGGGTATTTCTGTGGTTATTGTTGGCGCATTGCTAGCGGCCACTACGGGCATTGTGGGTGCAACTGTGATTGCCATGGGTATGATCTCTTTACCTGCCATGTTGCGCAATAAATATTCTCATTCACTGGCAACGGGCACCATTTGTGCATCAGGTACTTTGGGCCAAATTATTCCCCCCTCGATCGTGCTCATCATCTTGGCTGACCAACTCAGTAGTGCTGCTGATCAAGCCAGTGCCATGCGCAAAACTGCTTATCGTGAGATTACCGGTGAGTTTTCTATGCCCTCAGTGCTTGATATTACCTCTGCTAGCGCGGGTGATATGTTTATGGGTGCTTTTGTGCCTGGCCTTTTATTGGTGGGTTTGTACATATTGTATATCTTGTTCACAGCGATTATTCGCCCAAAAATGGCACCACCTGTGGGTTATTTGGGCGCCTATGACCGTCAATTTTTAGTTAAAGTCTTAATGTCATTACTGCCACCTCTGAGTTTAATTTTTGTGGTACTGGGATCTATTCTGTTAGGTGTTGCCACGGTCAACCAAGCAGGAGCTGTAGGTGCTGTGGGAGCCATGTTGATGGCAGGCTATCGCTTGCACCATCGTGACGAAAGACGTTATTGGCCGGCATTTATCGCTATCGCCTCCATCATTATCTTAGGCATTATTGTTAACAACTTTGACCTTAATATTAAGAGCATCAACACAGATGAAGATCGCCTTGGTATTGCCCTTAGTTTGATAGCTTCGGCTACCTTGTTGATCGCCATAACTTGGAGTGGCTGGCGCGTCTTTAAAACTGGCACCACCTTACATGAAGTGATGGGAGAAACAGCTAAAACCACCTCTATGGTATTTATTATACTCATTGGTGCGGCTATGCTGACCTCAGCATTTCGAGCCTTTGGTGGTGAAGAACTCGTTAAGCATATGCTCACAAGCTTGCCAGGTGGCTTTTGGGTACAGTTTTTTGTGGTGATGTTGGTCATCTTTATTTTAGGGTTCTTTCAGACTTTATTGAAATTGCCGTAGTGGTGGTGCCTATAGTGGCGCCCATATTGTTAGCAGACCCGAGTGCTAATATTACTGCAGTTTGGTTAGGAGTAATGATTGGCTTGAATATTCAAACCTCATTCCTAACACCGCCCTTTGGCTTTGCCCTTTTCTACTTACGTGGTGTGGCAGACCAAGTGGTGAAGACGGTTTCCATATACAAGGGTGTCGTGCCCTTTATTGGTTTGCAGTTATTGGCTTTGGTGATTACAGGATTTTTCCCAAGTTTAGTGAATTACCTTCCCAACCGAACTTACCTTACTTCTGAATCTGCGCCACCCCCAATGAATCCCCGTATTCAGCCATGCTTAGAGGAGCAGGTGCTCACTTTGTACGCTAACCAAGAAACAAGTTTGGTGGCTGCCATTGACGCTATGGCGAGTGTAGATGCAAGCTACATGTCTTCTGCTGCAAACCAAGTATTGCAAGACAGCTTAGGCAAAGCCCGTGATACCTTTGTGAAAGTGGAAAATATTTATCAAACTAAAGCTGAGCTCACAGACTTTTCCAAAGGGTATGAAGCTTTGCATTATCAAGTGCGAGACATTCAGTTCAATGTCCGCAATAATAAACGCTTGGTCGAAGATGCTCAGTTGCAGTTGCGTCGGCTTGAAGATATTAGTTTAAATGATAATCGTCGTGCTGCTCTTGAAGCTAAGATTGATGAGCTGGGACGCTTCAATGAACTTTTGGAGGCAAGCATACCTCAAGAGTGGGCAACTCAGAGGCCTATGTTTGAGAAACTTAATAAAGCTGAAAAGCAGTCTCGTACTCAATATCGACGCAATGTGGATGAAGCCTACGAAGGTATTCAAGAGTTACGCTTATGGATTTCCCAAGTTCCAAAGCTAGCCCAGATGAAAAATGATGTGGCTGCGCTTGCGTTAAGCATAGATCAACTTGATGCCAAGTCAGCCATGGCCGCCATCAAGCTGCAAGAGCAACAATTGGGTGAGTTGGCGGGTGTCAGTAGTATTAAATCTAAACTCTCGAAAACACGCAGGGCTCTTAAGGGTAGTAAGTACGATCCAGAGAAGGCCAAAGGCCTACATAACCAAGCCATGCAAATGTTAGATGTGGAGATTGTTTGGCGTGAGCGCGCTTTAACTGACTTAGCGCCGGCTTTAGTGAGTTACGACATGGCCATCAAAGAGAGCATTGGCTTACGCTTGCAAGAGCGTATGAGTGATGACCTAGCTACGACCGTGTCAGCTTGTATGGCGACTCATAAAGACATCTCCCTACAATTTTAATGATACGCAGTGGATTGAGTTAAAGGTGATAGGGTAGAATGTTAGCAATACCTTATTTTCTTGGTTCACCCCATGTCCATTGCTAACCATGACGTGTTTAAAATTATTGCCCAAGCTCACCCTCAGCTGCGTAAATCTGAGCGCAAGGTGGCCGACTATGTGCTCGAACATCGTGCAAAAATTGTGCAAATGCGTATTGTTGATCTGGCTGCAGCCGCTGCGGTTAGTGAACCCACCGTTGTGCGGTTTTGCCGAGCCCTAGACTTTGATGGATTTCAAGATTTTAAACTTAACTTGGCCCAGTTTTTGGGCACTAATACGTCTTACCAACAATTCCGCCTAGATAGCCGAGATTCGGTGGAACAATTTAAAGAAAAGATTTTTGATGCCACCATGGGCAACCTCATGCGGGTAAAGTCTGATTTAGATGCAGCTAACCTAGAACAGGCTATTATGGCCTTAGCTCGGTCTAAGCGAGTTGACTGTTATGGCTTTGGAGCCTCAGCGCCTATCTGTACTGACGCACAACATAAGTTCTTTCGCCTTAATATGTCGGCGGCGGCTTATGCAGACCCCCACTTACAAACGATGGCGGCTGTGACCTTAGAACCTGGTGATGTGGTGATTGCGGTATCACAAACAGGCCGCACTAAAGACTTGCTGCACAGTACGCAACTGGCCATGGATGCAGGAGCGACGGTGATTGCCCTGTGCCCAAGTAACACACCCTTGGCACAGCAGGTACAAATTCCCTTATACATCGACTTAGATGAAGACAAGGAACTTAACACCCTCATGTCTTCTCGAATTACCCAAATGGTTGTTATCGATGTGCTGGCTGTAGGGGTTACCATGCAACTCGGTGAAGAAACTATGGCCCATTTAAAAACGATTAAACGCTCCCTAAGGAATTTACGTGTGCCTGTGAAGCGTATTAAGTAGTCAAACTATACTTGCTCTATTACCCATAGTTCAGTTGTGGCGTTTGTTGTGTCACCCCTGCAAATGGACTCCGCCCTAACCATTGACTCATGGCTTTGGCTAGCTGAGGATTGCCCCTAATGACCAACGAGCCCTGGTTCACCTCATCTTCGAAATTGCTATAGCCCATGTGGATAGATGTTAAACCTCTGACAGAACTGGTGATAAGTAAGTCTGTATCTAAGCCTGGATCAACAATGCAGTAGTTTACATCGTTTTGGCTAATGACCATCCAATGGCGTCGTTTTTTACTCGAAAGCTCGGGGAAGTTGAACTCTACGACACAGCTTTCTAAGCTAATTCCTTCAGGCTTTATTAAGCGGTGGATATCCCACATGAGAAGCAAAGCGTCCAGTTTATTAAGATTCACTTCACTATTAAACCAGCGTTTTCCCCAAGTTCCAAAAGACTCAATGATAGGAATAAGCTCGCGACCTGCAGTGGATAAATGATATTCCACCATGTTACCTTTTACGTGCTTTATTTGTACCACTCCATGGTCTGAAAGTTCAGTTAAACGTTTAGACAATAGCGACGGTGACATCAGTGGCACTCCGCGTCTAATTTGGTTAAACCGTGTGCTACCGCACATCAGTTCACGCACCACTAGCGTAGTCCAGCGGGTGCAAAGTATTTCTGAAGTGATGGCGACAGGGCAAAACTGTCCGTAACTAAGACTCATAATAACCTTTTTTGTTTTGTTAATGATGAAAATAGTGTTAAAGATTCAAGCAATGATATCGTATTCTCTTTACAGGTGCTTCTAGTCACAGTGTTAAATACCCGTGAGTCACAATTTAATTGAGCTGGTTATATAACCACAATCTTGCTAACTTTAATGATCCAACTAAGCCTAACTTTTGAACGATTTTATTGAAGGTAAAAACTATGAAATTTGAAGGTAATGCGAGTTTACTGCAGCAAAAAAT
This sequence comes from Candidatus Njordibacter sp. Uisw_058, assembly GCF_047730065.1. GTDB lineage: Bacteria > Pseudomonadota > Gammaproteobacteria > Pseudomonadales > Balneatricaceae > Njordibacter. The sequence continues at coordinate 2,813,202 of NZ_CP159829.1, read as the reverse complement.
GGCAGCTAGCAGCGCTGGAGTGGCACGGCGTCTAGCTGTGATGCAAGCCCTTAATCTTAATGTAGATGACGCCATATTGGATATAGGCTGTGGGGCGGGTCATTTGTTAGAAGATATAGCACTTGCTGTGGGCACCAATGGTAACGTGGTGGGGCTTGACCCCAGTGAAACTCAATTAGCGGCGGCCAGGCAGCGCTGTGAACCCTTAAATAACGTTCAATTCTTATGTAGCATGGCTGCTAAGATTGACTTGCCCGATGCTTCTTGTGATGGCATTGCCTCTATTCAAACCTTGGATTATATCGAAGATGTGGGTGCTACATTAGCAGAAGTAGGACGCTTGTTAAAACCCAGATCCAGCTTCGTTAATGTGTCCGTACTTTGGGATCACTTCAAATTTCATGGTGCTGATGAGGCCCTCAATAACCTCATACATGAGGCTTTTAAAGCCCACTGTTATCATCAAATGCTGCCACTCGAATTGTCTGGCCAGTTATCCAAGCAGGGCTTTGGCAATATCCGCACTGAGTCACTCGCTTTTGTCATAACCCAGCGTCACAAAAACTCGCCTGCAGCATATGCAGAACTGGTGTTGGCTAATTTTGCCTTGGGTCAGGGTGTGGATGAAGACAAGGTAAGAGCATGGCAGTCTCAGCTAGCACAAGCAGAAAGTGAGGGCCGATTTGGTTTCACTAGCTTTCCAGTACTAACCTTGGGTACTAAGCTATAAAGCCCTTGTTTGCAATAACTGAATTGGTGTTTTTAAAGTGGATGTGCCTAAAAGCTAGTACATAAAGTAGACTAGTTATAAATGATCTCGAGCGCTATAGTTAAACACGGGTTTAAATATTCGTTATTATTTTTTAAGATGTCATGTTCCTGTAATGGAATCGGATATCAAAATGTTTGATACAGGGAGATTTTACTATGACCAAAGTCGCAATTGTAACGGGTGCATCACGTGGGCTAGGTCGAGGCATTGCCCTCACGTTGGCCAAAGAAGAAGGTTATATCGTTTATGCTACAGCGCGCAATAAAAAGGCGTTGGAGGATTTAGCTGCAGAAGCGACGGTTGATAATGCCACAGGTGGTGTGATTCATGCCTGTGCCCTAGACCAAAAGGATGATGCTGCAGTAGAAGCTTTTGTTGGGCGGGTGGCGGCTGAACAAAAGACCATTAAGCTTCTAGTCAACAGTGCTTATAGTGGCTTAATCGCTATTGCCCCACACTTTGGTAAATCGTTTTGGGAACGCCCCTTGTCTGTCTATGACGAGGCTTTTGATGTTGGTGTTCGCAGTAGTTACGTCATGAGTAAATTTGTTGCTCCACTCATGGTAGCGCAGCAACAGGGGTTGATTATTCAAACCTCTAGTACGGGCGCATTTCACTATGCGTTTGATGTTGCTTATGGCGCCGCTCACTCAGCAATGGATCGCCTGACGGCGGATATGGCACTGGAATTAAAGGATCATAAGGTGAACGCAATCACCCTTCATCCAGTGGGTGGGTGCCAGACAGAAGTCGTGTCATTCCCTGGTGGAGAGAGTGCAGTTTATGTGGGTAGGGCGGTGGCCGCATTGGCAGAAAAAGCCACTGAAGCAGAGTTAACGCAAATGAGTGGCCAAGTGGTTATTACTGGAGAACTATCCAAAAAGTACAATTTTTCAGATGATAACGACCCTCAAGGAGAGGCTAAAAAAGCAAAAATTGAAGGGGCTAAGGGCCAACGCTCAATGATGGAACAGGTCCAGTTCCAGAACCAACAGCAACGAACTCTGGACGTTTATGACACTGATAATGGCCTACCATTTAAGTTCACTGACCTTAACAGTCCTATGTTCGGAGAAATGTTTGCTGGCGCTAAAGACTTCAGTTAGATGAATCAATAAAAGCTTGGTGGGGTGAGTTCAATCCTACCAAGCACTTGCTTAGCAATTGCTAGAGGCCACCTAACAAGCCCAATGTTAGCTGCTGATCCCAATTCATTTATATTGACCTTGCTGATGCATAGCTAACAAGGTCGCCCTCCGCTGACATGGCTACCACTTGGTCGCACTAATGAAAATCACGAGAATTGATGTTTAGCTGGTCTAGTAGGTGGCTACAATCAATCAGTTTACCGGCAATAATGTGGATGACCTGGCTGTCTGGGTCGCGCTCTAAAATACCTTTTACTTTTAATATTTTGGCATTTAAATAGGCCTGCCTTTGGGCTCGCGCTGTGCCTTGCCAGACCACTAAATTAGTATTACCCGTTTCATCTTCTAGGGTAATAAAGGTCACTCCAGAAGCGGTGCCCGGTCTTTGCCGACCCGTGACTAACCCTGCTGCGGTCACTAAACTTTGGTGGGGTTTATGGGCCATTTGGCGTGTACTTATGCAGCCTTTTAGTAAACCTGCATGACGTAATAGGGCAATGGGATGATGTTCTAAACTCAGGTTTAGGCTGGCGTAGTCTTCTGTTAATGCATTTAAGGCGACAGGAGCGGACAGTTGTTCTGGGTGGGTCTCGTGTATTTCTCTTAGTAATGGCAGGTCTTGGTGGTTATCGAGCAATTGCCAACGGGCTTGATAACGGTGGCCACTGAAACAGGTGAGAGCGTTTGCACTTGCCAGTGACTCCAGTTGGCCTTTAGCCAAGTGCAATGCCTGCACCTGTGAAAGGCCTTGAAACCCTTGTGGGGGGCGCTGTGCTATTAACTCTTGTATAGGGCCTTGGCGTACACCTTTGACCTGACGTAAGCCCAAGCGTATGGCCAGTTCTGCTGTGTCAGTAGTTTCTAAACTGTGGTCCCATGCGCTGTGGTTAATGCACACGGGTAGTACTTGTACATCATGGCGGCGAGCGTCTTGCACTAATTGAGAAGCACTATAAAACCCCATGGGTTGGCTGTTAAGAATGGCGCAGTAAAAGGCTGCTGGGTAATGGTATTTAAGCCAAGCTGAGGCGTAGGTCAAAACGGCAAAGCTAGCAGCATGAGACTCGGGGAAACCGTATTCACCAAAGCCTAAGATTTGTTGGTATAAACGCTCTGCAAAAGCCTTGTCATAACCCCTTGTCACCATCCCCCCAACTAGCTTATGACGAAATTTATCTAGCTCGCCATGACGTTTCCAACTCGACATGGCGCGTCGTAAAGCATCGGCTTCACCGCCACTAAAACCAGCTGCTACCATAGCTAATTTAATAACTTGTTCTTGAAAAATAGGTACCCCTAAGGTGCGTTCTAATACCTGTCTCACTTCTGGTGATGGGTAGTCTATGCTTTCTTTACCCGCTCGGCGGCGCAAAAATGGATGCACCATATCCCCTTGAATAGGTCCTGGGCGCACAATGGCAATTTGAATCACAAGGTCATAAAAACAGGCGGGTTGTAAGCGTGGCAACATACTCATTTGGGCACGTGACTCTACTTGGAAGACCCCTACACTGTCACCTTGTTGCAGCATGGCATATACCCTGGCATCATCATCCATACGAGTAATATCTGCCAAGCTAAGCTGGCGTCCGTGGTGGTGTTGCACCATGTGTAATGCTCGGCGTATGGCGCTGAGCATGCCCAGGGCTAAAACATCTACCTTGAGTAAGGCAAGGCTGGCTAAATCGTCCTTGTCCCATTGAATGACGGTGCGCTCAGCCATAGAGGCATTTTCTATAGGCACCAGTTCGCTAAGAGGCCCTGCGCTAATAATAAAACCACCCACATGTTGTGACAGGTGACGGGGAAAGCCTTGCAAGGTTTCTACCAGTTGCAAGAAGCATTGGCCCACGTGACTTTGACCATCTAAACCTAAGCTTTGTAATTGCTCATGCCAACTGGTACTCGCGTCTTTGCGGTCTACATTTTTGATAAATAGTTCAAGTTGGGGCAGGTTAATACCTAGGGCTTTACCCACTTCACGTACGGCACTTTTAAAGCGATAAGTGATCACGGTGGCGGCTAAAGCCGCTCGGTGGCGACCATATTTTTGATAGATATACTGAATAATTTCTTCCCGCCTTTGGTGCTCAAAATCCACATCAATATCGGGTGGCTCAGCCCGTTCTTTAGAAATGAATCGCTCAAATAAAACCTGTATTTGACGGGGGTCAACGGCGGTAATTTCTAGGCAATAGCACACCACAGAATTAGCGGAAGAGCCACGACCCTGATATAAAATGTGCTGGCTCTTAGCAAACTGAACAAGGTCATATACGGTTAAAAAAAAGTGTGCGTAACCTTCGGAGGCAATAAGGCTAAGCTCTTTATCTATAATGAGGGCAATGTCATGGGGCACCCCAGCGGGAAAGCGAGTGGCTTTACCTTGCTCTACTAAGTAGTGCAAATAGCTGTTGGCGTCATACCCACTGGGCACTAGTTCAGCAGGGTATTGGTAGCTGAGTTCAGATAAACAAAAATCACATTGTTGGGCAATGGTGACACTGGCTTGTATCCATGATGATGGATAGAGTTTAGCGATTTTATCCAACGGTCGCAGGCTGTGTTCACGATTGGCTTGCAAGGCGTAGCCGCAGGCATAAACAGGCATACCTAGACGAATCGCCGTGAGGGTGTCGTGTAGCATTTGCCGATCGGGACTATGCATAATCACCTGCCCTAGGGCCACTATGGGTAAATCAAAGGTATCAGCCATGCTTTGGCAGTGGGTGTTTAGGCTCTGGTCTAAGGCACTTAGGCGCCGGTGGCAGCCTACCCATAAGCGTTGTTTATGTTGAGTGCTTAATGTTTTCCCTAACTCACTAATGCTATTTGGATGGGGGTTCCATATAAGTAAGCACTCACTAAGATCTTCAAAGTCATGTTGATAAACTTGATACCGACCCTTTTCACACCGCTGCCTAGCAAGGCTAATGAGTTGGCATAACTGAGCATAGCCTTGGCGGTTTTTTGCCAGCACTACGATGCTTTCTTGGGCCTCGAGCTGATCGGGTTTAAGTAAAAACTCACTGCCAATAATGAGTTTAATATTGAGACCCTGTTCCTTTTTATACTGGTACGCTCTCACCACCCCAGCCACTGAACATTCGTCGGTGAGGGCCAGAGCTTTATAACCCAAAGTATGGGCTTGTTGGAGCAATTCTTGGGGGTGGGATGCCGCCCTTAAAAAGCTAAAATTACTTAAACAATGCAGCTCAGCATAGTCCACAACAGACGCAATATTCATGAGAAATACCCATGTAAAAACCATTCCTCTCTGGGGGTGCGAAATAGCCAACAGATCTGTCCCATGGGGTTGCGTGCAATAAAGTAGTCGCGGCAAATACTTACGTTATCCCACCAGCCACTTTGTATGCGTTCGGGGCCAGACAAGATACACCACTGATGATTAGGCTTATGTCCTAGAGCCTGTGGCAGGGCAAATAACAAACTAGGACGTAAGGCTGTGGTGGCAGGTTGAGTTTGGTAATGGCTGTGAGGTGGGCCTTGGTAAAAACTGCGTTCGGGGCGATGGTCATCGCGTAAATACACTTGTTGGACTGCATGGTCTCCAAGCTTATTTTGTAAACGGCTAATCAGTTGCCCAGGGGTGAGTTTGCCTCCTGGGGGTTCAAACAACTGTGCTGATAAAGGCGCCCATGGCATTTGTCCTTTGGTGTTAAGGCTAATGGCAATAATAGGGGCCTGTAGCTGCAATTGTTCTAACCTTAGCATGCACAAAGCTAACCAAGCTTCACCACGGTATTCGCCATCACTACAACCTATGTGTAGCCGCTCAGCGTTCTGTTCCCGATACTCTAAGCCCAAACTAAGTCCTGCTACTCTTAGTTGGCGTGGCCCTAAAAAAGCTTCTAGGTCATTTAATAAGCGCTTTAATGGAAAGCGTAAGGCCGTACTCTGCTCAATCTCATAGAGCAGTTCTAAGCGTTGGCGAAAGTGTTCAGGGGGCCGGTAAGCTGATCGCTCAGGCGCACTGTGGGTGTCTAGTTGTTGCAAATAGGTGACAAGGTTTTGGCCTAAACGCTGGCCTAGTGCTGACCTAGGTAGGGCTTGTGCTTGGCCTAGAGTGTTCAGTCCAAGGCGTTCCAGCTGTAGGGCCAGTTTATATTCTAGACCAGCGCCATGAATGGGTAATTGGCTGAGTAATTTTGTGGCTTGACGCTGGTCTTTTAATAGGCGGTCGTTACCTACACGGGCCAACACCTGTGCCGCTAAGGGGCTATGGGCACTGGCATAGTGGTAGTTTAAGCCACGTTCCTTGAGAGGCTGTTGTAACTGTTGCCAGTAGGCATCAAGGCCATTATATAAGCGCAGCATATCGCTTGTTTGCAACAGCAAACCTTGGGGCGGATCAAGGTACAAGGTGGCACTGGTTTGGTACAAGCGCTGGGCTAGCTGTAACAGTAACCGCTGCTCTTGTTTGGCGTCGTAGGCAATAACTTTAAGTTGAGCACATAAAAGGGCAGCTTGAGCTAAGCCTGTGCCTATTTTTATACCCAATTGGCGTGCTTCTGGGTTAGCCTGCACCACTTTATTTTTATCTACTAAAACACAGGGTTGGTGATACGCCTGTTGGTTTAAAAGGCTATCAAGTTGTAGGCTGGGAAAGTATAAATAAAGCCACTGCATGCATCACCGCAACTGTAATGGCAATGCCACAATATTGTTTATTGGAGCCTTGGCTAAATGAGTAGGCCCATGAGATGGCACCGCTAAAGAGGGCCACAATGCATGCATATCTACCTGACATGGGTGTTGGGGCCACTGGCCTTGGTACTTATGAATTTGTAGGCGCAGCCCTGTAGCTAGTGGGGAGAGCGATAAACGCGCACTCACGGGTAAAGCACTGGTGCTAGGTTCGGCTTGAGAATTTAACCAAAATATGAGGGCTTGATTGTCTTTGGCTGATACTTGTAAGCGTTTTGCTTGGGGTGCAGTGAGCTTAGGTGCCCATAAAATAAGGTGGCTACAGCACCCACTATTAAGACTTTGCTCGGCACTCCACAGGGCTTGTTGAGGGTTTTGGCAGCGGATTAATAAAGTTTGGCTTAGATCAATGCCATGTTGTGCTAAAGCTTGGCCATTGAGTTCTGCGGGTGGATTAATCCATACTTGTAAACGTGACTGAGCTTGGGCTAGTAGAGGTAATAATAAACGTAGTTCACCAATACCGATAGGGCCACAGGCTAACTCCACCAATCCAGTTTGGGGCCAACCCCCTTGTAAGTGGGCATCTAAGTTGGGGTAAAAGCTACTTTGACGGCGATGATCTGGGCCAGCCACTTGCCGAGCTCGCCAAATTAAACGTTCTTTTTCGAGTTGTAGGAGAACCATAATAAAACCAATAGTAAAACCAAAAATACTGTATGTATATACAGTATTCTGACATGTTTTTAGCTCAGGTCAAGGGAAAAACTGTTTAGCCCTTGCATAGACACAGTTGAGTTCTCATATAACTTGAGTAGGGGGCTGTTACAAGGCCAAAGACATTGCCAACATAAGGCTTAAGGTAGGGTTACTTTAGAGTTTGTCGTCTTGGCGGCTAATAAAGTTGGCGCATCCTTCTAGGGCAAGTATTTTTGCAATACCAAGCCCCAATTTATGGGTATTTTCAACATCCAGATGCAATCCATCCACAGGGTCTGGGTCACAAAGTTTGGTAGCATCTGCGAAGTAAGTACCCTGCTCAATAGAAAGTTTCACATAAAGCTTAGTCAGTTCAGGTAACCATTGGGTGAGGTTATTCAATTCGGGAAAACCTGCTCCAGTTACTGAAGACAATGGCAAACAATTTGGAGGAGAGACAATCATCACTTTAGGTGGATTTGTATTGGGTACAGAACTGCCTGAAATGGATGGTAAATCCCTAACTGTTGCAATTAAGGTTCGCATCGCATCGGCGGTATCCTCTGGCTTGCGTTCAGCGTCTGCAAAGAGATCATTCGTCCCAAGTGCTAAAATAACAAGGTCCAATGGGGCGGCTTGGAGCAATGCAACAGGTAAGTGTTGTAAGCCATTTCGCCCAGGTCTGCCTGCATATTCAAGATCGGTGGTCCGTCCTCCGAGGCCAGCTTCCCAAACGGTCACGTCTATTAAACTCGTAGCAAGAACATTTGGCCAACGATCATCGAAAGAGTGGCGGTTCTTTTGGCTCGCATTGCGCCCCCAAACAAGGGAATCTCCATAAACTAAAATCGACTTCATCAAAGGTCCTTCAACTGCCGAGAATCCATCACTTATTTACACCACTAATGATGTAGCTACATTGCGTAGATAACCGCTGTAGTTTTGTGCGCCTTGACCGCCGCACCCCATGTTCGGTTATCAAACTTGGGTTGGCGGGTAAGACTTAAGCTATTTAGATGGTGATAATAGCGATGTTTAAGTTCATGTTGAACGGTCAACTATAGTGCTAAAGGATTCACCAAATAGGTTGTTCTGGTCACCAATGTGACAGGATAACCACTACGTTTACCATGCTCCATAATTAGATCTGGATCAGAGGTATTGTAAATACAAAAGGATTTATTGGCAGTAATGTATGAATGTTCCCACTCAATATCTTTATTTTCTTTTTTCATGTCCTGCAACACTGAAATTGACATACGAGCTGCCATTTTCATTTCTTCATGGGTTGACGAACCGATTGCTGGAATATCTCGCTCAATAACGTATCTAGCCATTTTCATTTCTCCACTAATAAAGTGTTAATTAAGTACATTGAAATATTAGTATACCCCGACAAACTCAGTTCAAACCAGTATAAAATCTGTACCATGAGAAACACTGAAAAGACATAAACTGTTCGGTATTAAATAACAATTACTCCTAAAATATCAATTAAACAGGGATGGACAATGCCATCATGGGCGCCTATTCAATCAACACCCTTTTTTGGAGCTATTTATGCCATTACAGGCAAGTCAAAATGTTTTTATTACCTGCGCTGTAACTGGGTCTGGCAGTTCTCAAGACCGCTCTCACCATGTGCCTCGTAGCCCTGAAGAAATTGCCAACAGTGCCATTGATGCGGCTAAGGCGGGCGCTGCCATAGTGCATTGTCATGTGCGTGACCCAGCAACGGGTGTGCCAAGTCGCCGCTTAGATTTATATAAAGAACTCACCGAACGTATTCGGGCTGCAGAAGTAGATGTAGTACTTAATCTTACTGCGGGTATGGGTGGCGATATCGTGTTTGGTGATGCAGAAAATCCATTACCTTTGCAGGCCTCAACAGATATGGTGGGGGCCAGTGAGCGGGTAGAACACATACGCCAGTGTCAGCCAGAAATATGCACGTTAGATTGTGGCACCATGAACTTTGCAGAAGCAGATTACGTGATGACTAATACCCCAGGCATGTTGCGGGCGATGGCAGAGAAGATGACTGCCATGGGCGCCCGTATTGAGATTGAAGCCTTTGATACGGGTCATTTATGGTTGGCTAAAAAATTGGTAGAAGAAGGACTAATTACTGAGCCAGTGATGGTGCAATTGTGTATGGGTATTCCTTGGGGTGCGCCAGATGATCTCAATACCTTTATGGCTATGGTTAACAATGTGCCTACAGACTGGGTCAGGTCGGCCTTTTCTATTGGTCGTAATCAAATGAATTACGTGGCCGCTACAGTATTGTCTGGGGGCCATATTCGGGTAGGCTTAGAAGATAATATTTGGTTACAAAAAGGGGTCTTGGCAACTAATGCGCAACTGGTTGAACGGGCTGCAACCATCGCCACTAACATGGGCTCTACCTTAATGACACCAACACAGGTGCGTGAACTGATTAAGGTAGAAAAAAGAGCGCCTTTAGCATGACCAATATTGTTAATAAACCCAATAAGCGCCAAAAAACGGCTGCTTGTATCGGTGGTGGTGTCATTGGTGGTGGCTGGGTAGCGCGGTTTTTGCTGCACGGTTGGGATGTTAATGTGTATGACCCCGCAGCTGATGCGCAGCGCAAATTGGCTGCGGTACTTGACAATGCTCGCGACGCCCTACCTCAGCTAGCTGATGTGACCATGCCCACGGAAGGTACGCTCACTTTCTGTGAGAGCCTTGAAACGGCCGTAACTAATGCCGATTGGATTCAAGAGAGTGTGCCAGAACGTTTAGACATTAAGCATAAGGTGTTTGCCCAAGTACAGGCAGCGTGTGCAAAAAAGGCCATTATCGGTTCGTCGACCTCTGGCTTTAAGCCTTCACAATTGCAAGAAAATGCCCTAAGGCCGGCCCAAATTATGGTGGCCCACCCATTTAATCCAGTGTACCTTTTACCCTTAGTAGAGCTAGTGCCTAGTCCAGCTAACAGCCCAGACATTATAGAGCAGGCCAAAGACCTGCTAACCAGTGTGGGTATGAAGCCGCTGCATGTGCGTAAAGAAATTGATGCCCATATTGCTGATCGTTTTTTAGAAGCAGTATGGCGTGAAGGCTTGTGGATGATCAAAGATGGCATTGCTACAACCACAGAGATAGACGATGCCATTCGTTATGGCTTTGGGTTGCGTTGGGCACAAATGGGTCTGTTTGAAACCTATCGCATAGCTGGTGGTGAGGCTGGTATGGCGCATTTTATTGCTCAGTTTGGGCCTTGTTTAGAGTGGCCATGGACCAAGTTAATGGATGTGCCCGAACTCACGGATGAACTCATTGCTACCATTGCTCAGCAGTCTGATGAGCAATCGGGGCATCATTCTATTCGCGAGCTTGAGCGCATTCGTGACAAAAACCTTATTGGTATTATGCGTGTGCAAAAAGACAATAATTGGGGTGTGGGTGAATTATTAAATCAACACGATGAGCGCTTAAAACAGTTGGGCTAGATGAGTGTTTAAACTGGTATGATAGCCCTATATATCCGTTGTACTGGCTTATTTAATGACTACTATTTTTCCCATTGTCAGCTCTATTTTGCTGGTAATGCTATTAGGCTACGGCCTCTCTAAAAAACTGCTGACAGACTCTCTTTTTTGGCAAGGTATCTCCAAGCTATCCTACTGGGTACTATTCCCAGTGCTGATTGTGCACACGCTAGCTCACGCCACTATTGATACAGGCTTGCTCTTACCCTTGTTTACCATCTTCACTGTGGCACTGATATTAATACTGATTTATTGCGTGCTGGTGGCTCGATTACTAGGTCAAGATGGGGCCTCGACTGCAGCCCTTACTCAAGGAGGCATACGCCACAATGGTTTTATTGGCTTGGCTGTTTTGGTGGATATATTTGGTTTGCCTGGGCAAGAAATGGGTGCTTTAATGATTGCGGTGCTGATGCCGTCTACCAATGTTTTGTCGGTACTTTCGGTCAGTTTGCTAGTGCGTAAAAACCAACCCCAAGAGCAATTCTTGTCTACTTTAATTATCAAAGAACTCTTGCGTAACCCCATGCTTGTTGCCGTGGCTATTGGTCTTTTGCTTAATGTGCTCTCCATCTCTATACCCACTATACTGGATCAATCAATGGACCTTGTCAGTCGTGCAGCCCTACCTATACTGCTGCTTGGTGTGGGGGCTAGTTTGAAGATGAGCTCCTTAAGAGGGCGCTGGCCCACTTTGGCTGCGGCCCTCAGTGCCAAGTTGTTAGTTTTTCCAGCACTGCTATTAGGTGGTGCATGGTGGTTTAATCTGAGTCCTTTAGTAACTGTGTGTTTGGTGGTGTTTGGAGCCTTGCCAACGGCGGTATCGGCCTATCCATTTATTCAACAGATGGGTGGTAACGCCAAACTCATGGCTGATATTATTACTTTGCAAACCCTAGCCAGCTTGATAGGGTTAACGTTTTGGACCAGTTTGGCGATACACCTCACAGGCTTAGTACTATGACTTTTTCAGTAGCTTACGACTTTATTCAAGGCTCTTCACCATTACTGGTGAGTATGCCCCACTCTGGGTTGCAACTCACCCCCACAGTAGCAGACACCTTAACGTCAGAGGCTCTGGCTTTGCCCGATACTGATTGGCATATTCCACAACTGTATGACTTTTTAGAAGCTATGGGAGTGGGCGTGATCAAGGCCAATTACTCACGTTATGTCATTGACCTTAATCGGCCAGAAGACAATAAACCACTCTATGCAGGTAAAACCATAGGCTTGTTTCCTCATATTCTGTTCAATGAAAAGTCCATGTTCAAACCTGGCACAGTCATAGATACCGACCATCAGCAGGCCTGTATCGAATACATTTGGCGCCCCTACCACCAACAATTGGCTACTGCATTGGCACGCATTAAACAAAAATTTGGCTATGCTATTTTATTCGATGCACATTCCATTCGAGCACAAGTCCCCATGTTCTTTGAAGGTACCTTACCAGATTTCAATCTGGGCACTAATAATGGCAAGGCGTGTGCTGCCAAACTTCTACAAGCTGCGCAGCACGCAATCTCTGATATAAACTATACTCAAATAAGTAATGGGCGTTTTAAGGGGGGCTATATTACCCGCAGCTATGGCCAGCCAAGTCACCATGTTCATGCTTTTCAGCTGGAGCTATCCCAAGCAACTTATATGCAAGATACGCAAGACTATGCCCTTGATGACAAAAAATGTGCCCAAGTTAAACCTCAACTCAAGGCCTTAATTGAAGCCCTTGTCAGCTGCAATTTAACGCCCCAGTAAAAAGAGGTTTAGCCATGTATTTGAGTGAATCACAAGTGCAAGACTATGAGCGTGATGGTGCCATTGTTATAAAAGGTGTGTTTAAGGATTGGATTGATTGTCTTGTCACTGGTTTTGATAAAGTGCTTGCTGATCCGAGTGAGCATGGTCGAGAAAATGTGGCTCAAGGTGACGGGGGGAGATTTTTTGAAGATTACTGTAACTGGCAGCGTATTGAAGAGTTTAAGCGTTGGATTACTGAGTCGCCTGCCGCAGAAATTGCGGCCCAAGCCACACGTTCAAAACGCATCCAAGTATTTCATGAGCATATCTTACTGAAGGAACCAGGCACTGCTAAAGCCACGCCTTGGCATCAAGATATGCCTTATTATTGCGTTTCTGGCGAACAAACGGCGAGTTATTGGGTGCCCCTTGATGCCGTGACTAAAGCCAACAGCCTACAGGTCGTGTTAGGGTCTCACCGTTGGCCAAAGCTAGTTCGACCTACCCGTTGGTCGACCAATGAACCTTGGTACCAAAGCGATTTAGATTATATGGATATGCCCGAGATTGATAGCAGGCAAAATATCTTGGTGCCAAAATTAGAGTTAGGTGATTGTGTGTTGTTTAACTTTAAAACGGTCCATGGCGCGCCAGGCAATTCGTTAACTAGCCGCCGGCGGGCTTTTTCTACCCGTTTCATGGGTGACGACGTGCGTTACATCAACCGAGGTGGACCCACTTCACCACCGTTTGATGGGCTAGTACAAAAAGATGGTGATAAAATGCCACTCGATTGGTTTCCAGAGGTTTATTACAATGACAAATAATGCGACGGGAAGCTGCCTATGCGGCGCAGTTAAATATAACGTCACAGGGCCATTGCGTCCTGTGGTAGCTTGTCACTGTGGGCAATGTCAAAAGTCTAGTGGACACCATGTCGCTGCAACCTCCGCCAACAAAGACGACTTTGAACTGCTGCAAGAACAGTCTCTTAAATGGTTTTTTTCATCCCCAGGAATCCGGCGTGGGTTCTGCTTTGAATGTGGTGGAAACTTATTCTGGGACAACACACAACTATCCAGTATTTCTATTTTTGCAGGCACCTTAGACCAACCCAGTGGATTGCAGTTGGTAGAGCATATTTATGTGGACGCCAAGGCTGACTATTATGAAATAACCGATGCTTTGCCACAGCGCCGTGGCTTTAGCATGACAGCAAGGATTAAATAATGGCTAATATATGCTCACACTGTGAGTTTAAAATTACTTCACGTAATCAGTTGTGTGAGGATTATAGGGACCCAGAAAAAGCTTATGGCTGTCCCCAGTGTGGTACGTTTTATATTTTGCCAAGCAGCAGTGGGCCTACATTCAAGCAGTGGCTGTGGTATTTAAGCTTGGGTTTTTTAGGGGGTTTAATCACTAGTTTAGTACAATTAAACGGTTATAGTCGGTTGTGGTTTTGGAGCTATGTGCTGCTGGTTGTAATAGGTTTGGGTCTGGCTTATATCAAGTCAAAAGCGGTTACCTTAGAGGCTTCTGGATATCGAGTCACACCCAGTGACGACTGACTTTATTGTGCCTTTGTGTGTTCAACAGTTCACCACTATTTATGTAGACGAAGATATTGTAGTGGTGGATAAACCCAGTGGCCTATTATCTGTCCCTGGTAAAAACCCACTCAATAAAGACTGCTTAATTACACGCGTACAACAATATTATGCTGATGCTCATATTGTTCACCGTTTAGATATGGATACTTCTGGAGTGATGGTGCTCGCCCGGGGTAAGGCAAACCTATCCGCTTTGAGTCGTCAGTTTCAGGAACGGCAAACCCAAAAGCAGTATTTAGCTTGGGTTTATGGTGTGCTTCAAGAGGATACTGGCGAAGTTAATCTGCCCTTACGTTGTGATTGGCCCAATCGACCTAAACAAATAGTTGATCATGAGCTAGGTAAACCCTCATTAACCCGTTTTGAAGTGTTAGAACGTAAGCCTGAATCATTACAGACTAGGGTGTTACTAAAACCAGTGACAGGGCGCTCACACCAACTGCGAGTGCACATGGCAGAATTGGGCCATCCCATCAGTGGTTGTGAGTTTTATGCTCATCCAAAGGCACTAGCTCAAGCCCAGCGATTACAGTTGCACGCATGGAAGTTAAGCATTATGCACCCTTCAACTGGAGTCATGCAGACGCACGCAGCCCCCACCATTTTTTAGCTTAAATATAGGTGTTGATAACAGCCCACAACTCATCTTCAGAAAATGGTTTGTGTACGTAATCAGTAATGCCGGCGGCTTGCCAGTGAGCTAATTCGGTCGCGGGGTCCCTCGCAGTCGAAGCGATGATAGGCACCTGAGCACTATTGTTTACGTCTAATGTACGTATCATTCGTGTTGCAGCCAGACCGTCTAAGTTAGGCATCATTAAGTCCATAATAATGATGTCATATTGATTACTCTTTACCCAACTGATGGCTTCTAAACCATCAGCAGCAAGGTCAATATTGACTTCACCAAAGGTGAGAAATTCATGAATGATCTCACGGTTGATGTCGTCATCTTCGACGACTAATATTTTAATAGAAGCCATAGTGTATTCTCTGTCTAGGTCATAAATATGAGTACATTATTAAATTGTAACCAAAAATAACACTGTTGAAAAATTCTAGTGGGTTTGCATCAAACCCCCGCCAACTGCTTTACGCTTTCCCAAACGTCTACATCTAGTTCTACTGCTTTAGGTAAGACTTTGTTGGCACCTGGAATTCGTGCCCCAGGTTGGCTGGTTACGGCTTCTGATATGGTGCTAAGCTTCTCCCAAAATAGCTCACCAGCAACATTAGTTGGGTCAATAATGATGTAGCATTGACCTAAGTCGTGGGGTTTGCCTTCACTCGCCTTTAGTGGATCAAGTTGTGTACTGGTGCTGCCACCTGTAAAAGCAGCAGCGAGAATTTCTGCCATTAAACCAAATCCATAGCCTTTATAACCTCCTGAAGACACTAAAGAGCCACCATTGAGCACTGCGCTAGGGTCTTGAGTAGCTTGGCCTTCACTATCCACGCCCCAACCTAACGGAATTTTCTCGCCGGCAGTGGCCGCCATATTAATTTTGCCAAGGGCGATAGCGCTGGTGGATTGGTCAAACTGCATGGCCAGAGCACCCTTTCCATCTGGCACAGACATCGCAATAGGATTAGTACCAAGTACTGCCTTGGTTCCACCTGGAGGTGATACACAAGATTTTGCATTAGTCATGCCAATAGCAATGTAACCTGCTCGAGCGATCTGTTCGGTGAAGTAACCCATCGAAGTGCAGGTGTGAGAATGGCAAATAGCTAAGGTAGCCACGCCGTTAGTTTTGGCAGCCAACAAGGCCGTGTCTAAACCTCGGGAAAAGGCTGCTTGTGCAAAACCTAACTTGGCATCTACCACCACGCTGGCAGGTTTAGGTTGGTGTACTTCAGGTTCAACGTTACCGTTAACACGTCCCGTTACGAGTTGGCTGCAATAGCTCTGCAGGTAAAAGAGCCCACAAATCTTATTGTCATGGGCTTCTGCAACGCGCACTGCATGGGCCACAGAATTGGCAATCCATGGTTTTGCACCGTGAGCTTCAAGGGCTTTTGCTGTGGTGGTTTGAATGGTATCTAAATCAACGCGAATAGTGGCCATGGGGGTTTTGACTGTAAAAATTATTAAGACCCTAATTTTATGTTGCTTTACCCATATGGGTAAAGTAAAAATAACATATCCTATATTTTTAAAGCATAGTTGTCAGGCTAATGAAGCAAATGCATGGTGTTGCAATCAGACCTTTTACAGCAGCAGATAGTGCGCAAGTGCAAACATTATTGAGCGATTCAAAAGTTGCGCAGCTGGCTGGTAATATTCCGTATCCATATCCTGACCATGGTGCACAAGCTTGGATAGAGTCTCATGGGGAACGGCATCGATCTGGCTCTGCAATTATTAGAGCCATCACCCTCGTAAAAGGTGGAGCATGTATCGGTGCCATAAGCATTGACCACATTTCTAGGGGTCTAAATGCTAGTGGTAATTTGGGTTATTGGGTGGGAATGCCCTATTGGAATCAAGGCTTCTGTGAGGCTGCGGGTCAGTTAATGTTAACCTTGGCCACTGAGGAATACGCGATGGGGCGTTTGGTTGCCGCACACCAGATTGATAATCCTGCTTCAGGGCGGGTGTTAGAGAAGTTAGGATTTAACGAATTAGAGCCTCATCGCATGACTAATTTGTCAGGACAGTACTTGTTTCGTTGTTATGAAAGACAGCTGTGATCAATAAAATAACCAATACAGCAAATTTACTGCTAACTCCATTTGGCTAATAATTGCCTTACCACCATTGCTAGAAACTAAATCAATATCACAAGACCATTTTCTTGGATCTAGTTGCAGGCACACTTATTTTTGTGTTAATGTAATGTTATAACATAACATATATGCATAGATCTAATGCAATACATTAAATTAATGGCGATAACCCTGATTAGTCTGATAGCTATATCGTCCAAGTGCATGGAATATGCGTAAAGTGCGAAGCAAGAAAGATCACAGCATGACAAAAGATAAAATTTTTCTACGTCCTCTTTTAATTGGAGTAGGCCCTAGGCTAGCCATTGCAACTATAATTGCTACTTTACTGTGGCTTGGTTTCGCTTGGGCCACAGTCAATCCAGGCGCACTATGAATACTCTACTCAGCTTTCAGAACCTGACGCTTGGCTATGATCGACTACCTGCAGTGCAGCAACTGAGCACTGAGATTGCCAGGGGCAGCCTCACAGCTATCGTTGGTCCAAACGGCGCAGGTAAGTCAACGCTACTTAAGGGGGTAATGGGTGCCTTGACTCCTTTGGAAGGCCAAGTATCTATCAATGGATTCAGTGAGTCTGATATTGCATACCTGCCACAACAATCCCAAATTGATTGGCACTTCCCTATTTCAGTGGTCGACCTTGTCGCCATGGGACTTTGGCGTGAAATGGGGGCATTTGGTAGGCTGGGCCGAGCCAAGAGCACCCGCGTTGAGGAGGCCATAGCAGTGGTGGGACTGACTGGGCTTGAGAAGCGATTGATTGGTTCCTTGTCTGGCGGCCAAATGCAGCGGGCCCTGTTTGCAAGGCTTCTATTACAAGACTCCCAACTGGTTTTATTGGATGAACCTTTTACCGCCATTGATGCCAAAACCATGACAGATCTAGTCGCTGTCATCGATGGATGGCATAAGCAGGGCCGAACAGTGATGGCTGTTTTACATGATTACCAAACCGTTAGCACACATTTCCCCCAGACATTGATGTTAGCCCGTGAGCTTGTGGCGCATGGCCCAACCGCAATGGTCTTGACAACAGACAACCAGATCCTTGCGAGCCGCATGTGTGAGGCCTGTGCTGAAACACCCCATGTCTGTGGGAAGGTCATCACATGATCTGGGACCTGATATTTGCACCCTTTGTAGATTTCGGATTCATGCGTCGCGCACTTCTAGGATGCGTGGCAGTTTCTTTTGGAGCAACCCCTGTGGGTGTATTTTTGATGCTTCGTCGTATGAGCCTTACCGGAGATGCAATGGCTCATGCGATTTTACCTGGGGCCGCTATTGGTTATTTGATTTCTGGCTTATCACTGAGTGCGATGACCATCGGTGGGTTGATCGCTGGGATGGTTGTTGCTCTCACTTCGGGCTTTGTCGCTCGTGTCACCGCCATAACCGAGGACGCAAGCTTAGCAGCATTCTACCTAATTTCCTTAGCAGTTGGTGTTTTGATCGTCTCAACTCGCGGAAGCAACGTAGACCTACTCCATGTTCTGTTCGGCTCAGTGCTAGCCCTCGATGATGCTGCGCTCGTGCTGTTGTGTTCCTTTGCAACCTTATCGACCCTTGCCCTAGCTTTGCTGTTGCGACCATTGGTGTTGGAATGTGTCGACCCTCAGTTTTTGCAATCTGTTAGCAGATTAAGTGCAATCACCCATTTCATCTTTTTAGCGTTAGTGGTGATCAATTTAGTTGCAGGCTTCCATGCGCTTGGCACCCTTATGGCTGTGGGTATTATGATTCTTCCGGCAACCGCAGCGCGTTTTTGGGCTGCTGGAATTGTAGGGTTGATCTCTGTCGCAGCACTTATCGCCACTTTTTCGAGCGTGATTGGCTTACTTTTATCATTCCACTATAGCTTACCCTCTGGCCCAGCCATCATTTTAGTTGCTGGTATTGGGTATATATTTTCACTCATCTTTGGCCCAGTGGGGGGTGCAATTGTGCAAACCTTACCGCGCCAGAAAATTTAAATCTACAAGGACTATTATGCATTCTGTTCAATCACTTTTAACATCTATAACTGCCGCCGTGGCCCTAACCCTTAGTGTGCCAAGTACCTCTTGGGCAGATGACCCAATTCCCGTTGTGGCGACATTCTCTGTTCTTGGCGACATGGTAAAGCGAATTGGGGGCGAGCATATCTCGCTGACAACACTAGTGGGTGCAGATGGCGATACCCATGTTTATCAACCAACACCACAGGCAGCGCGTGTGGTGGCAGAGGCTGATGTGCTATTTATCAATGGCTTGGGGTTTGAAGGCTGGTTGGAGCGACTGGTCGAAGCTGCCCCTTTTGCGGGGTCATTAGTGGTGGCAACGACTGGAATTGAGCCTATCGCCTTTGGGGGCCACGACGATCATGAAGAAGGTCATGAGGAGGGTCATGAAGAAGGCCACGAAGAAGAGCATGAAGAAGAGCATGAAGAAGAAGCTACAGAGCATCACGGGGAACATGGCGCTTTTGATCCACATGCATGGCACAGTTTTACCAATGCTATCGTTTACGCCAATAATATCGCAGCAGGCCTCGCTCAGGTCGATCCTACTAATGCCGGTTCTTACTACCAAAATCACCAGATCTTCGTCAATGAAATCAGGGCGTTGAAAGCTGAAGCAGACGTCCTCATGGCGGCCTTGCCAATTGACAAAAGAACCGTAGTTACTCCACACGATGGTTTTGGTTACTTTGCTGACCTTTACAACCTGCGCTTTGAAGCGCCTCAGGGTCTAAGTACCGAAAGTGAGGCCTCAGCAGCGGATGTGGCTAAATTAATTCTGCTAATCCGCAAGCAAGAGATATCAGCTGTGTTTATAGAGTCTATAACGGATAACCGTTTGATGGAACAAATTGCCAACGAGACCGGTGCTGTAATAGGTGGCAAGCTATACTCCGACGCACTTTCTAGTGAAGACCAACCTGCATCTACTTATCTGGATATGATGCGCCACAACACTAAAACTCTGTCGCAGGCGCTTGGTGATTGAGATAACTAACCCCTGCAAGCTTTTAATAAAGCCTTAATGGCATCGTATCGCTGCGAAACTTAACACAGCGATGCGATAAGTCTCTTGCTCAGGTCCCAGTAAATTTAATGAATAAAATGATGCAGTGAAGTTCGTCAAATCTTAGGCACAACCTAACTGTGTTTGAAGAGCTTGAGTTGTTGTAGTTTGACTGTTTATGACACAGACGGCATGTTAGCGTTTATCTACGATTTGAAGAGTCAGAGTTATTCACAATGCGACCTTAATAGAAGTTAACTAAATCTAGCCTCGTGGATCATTATAGAAAAAATCGGTTATATCAGTGCCGAGTCACATTTAATGAACACCTAAGCCGCAATGATACTTTCTTGTTAATTGATGGATGCAGTACTGCAATAGCAATAAAAAAGGGCACCTCAAGAAGGCGCCCTTTTGATGATCTAGGTCAGTTTATGAGCGACGTGGACGACGATTTTGACCGCCTTCACGCTGCTGTGGGCGATCACCACTGCGCTTAGGTCGAGGTGTTTTAGCACCGGGGGTGAAGTCGTCAGCAGCACCTTGAGACTGAATATTTAAGGGCTGGCTACGCACACGGACTTTTTTAAGCAACTGTAGCATTTCTGCAGGCATACCTGCTGGCAGGTCTACCGTAGAGTGATCATCAAATAAGCTGATACGTCCAATGTAAGCACTGCTTAGATCTGCCTCGTTAGCGATAGCGCCAACGATGTCACCTGGCTTAACTTGATGTTCGTGGCCTACCTCTATGCGAAAACGTTCCATGGCAATAGGCTCGCCACTGAATTCTTCTTGCTTACGTTCCTTGCGACGCGGGCGTTCTTCATCATTAAAACCAGCTGTTGTATCACGCGAATCCCGTCGTTCGGGCTTGCTGTTTTCGGGCATGGTTAAGGGGCGATCCTGCTGGGCCATAAAGGCTAGGGCGGCAGCAACCTTTTCTGGTGCTACCTCGCGTTCCTTCACAAACTCTTCAACTAGGTCACTATAAATGCTTAGGTCAGACTGCTCTAAAGCTTTGTCGATGCTCGCCTTAAACTGGTCAATGCGTCGCTCTTTCACCTGTTCGCGGCTAGGTAAATCCATTGGGGTGATCGTTTGACGTGTGGCTTTTTCAATAGAGCGCAACATATTGCGCTCTCTTGGTGCCACAAATAAGATGGCATTACCGGCACGACCCGCACGGCCGGTGCGACCGATACGGTGCACGTAGGCTTCGGTGTCATAGGGAATGTCATAGTTGATAACATGACTAACCCGAGCCACGTCGATGCCTCGTGCGGCAACATCGGTAGCCACAACAATGTCGATTTTGTTGCTTTTAAGATGTTCTATGGTCCGTTCGCGCAGTTGCTGTGACATATCACCGTTGATAGGAGAGGCACGATGACCGCGGGCTTCTAACTTCTCAGCTAACTCTACAGTGAGGGTTTTGGTACGTACAAAAACGATGACGCCATCAAAGTCTTCCGCTTCTAAGATACGCGTCATTGCATCCAGTTTACTGGTGCCCACTGCCTTCCAATAACGTTGGGTTACGCTATCGACGGTCGCCGTTTTAGCTTCAATCTTAATTTCTTCTGGATTATTAAGATAGGTATTAGCCACCTTACGGATGACTGCAGGCATAGTGGCAGAAAATAAAGCCACTTGGCGTTGTTTAGGTGTGTGATCTAAAATCCAAGTGACGTCATCAATAAAGCCCATGCGCAACATTTCATCAGCTTCATCTAAGACAACAGTCTTGAGCTTGTCTAGTTTGAGGGTGCCGCGTCGGAGATGGTCCATAACTCGACCAGGAGTGCCAACGACTACGTGCACACCTCGCTGTAACTGACGTAGTTGGCCGCTCATGCTACTGCCACCATAGATGGGAAGCACATGAAAGCCGCGCATATCACTGGCGTAATTTTGAAAAGCCTCAGCCACTTGAATGGCTAATTCACGAGTGGGTGCCAGCACCAAAACTTGTGGGGCTTCAACTTTTAAGTCGATGTTAGATAGGGCAGGTAGAGCAAAGGCTGCTGTCTTGCCCGTACCAGTTTGTGCGGTACCTAAAATGTCTCTGCCTTCTAAAAGGTGAGGAATGGCAGCGGCTTGTATGGGGGACGGTTGTTCGTAGCCAATGCGGGTGATCGCATTAAGCACTGACTTAGAAAGAGCCAAGTCTGCAAAAGTGGTCATCGTGTTATCCTAAAATAAGTGATCTGATGACTTAGTAGACGCAAGTGGCCACCAAGTCTGCACGTAAACAAAGTCACTCTCCCAAATGTAACAAAAACGCCGAGATAAAATAGGAGTGATGAACGAGACATTGACGTGAGGGCGCAGCAAAATAAAACCATTAAAGCCAACTCTTTGAGCCGAGAAACGCAGGTAGTAGCGAGCTATCACCTCGTTTTTCAACGACAAGCAGAGAGGATTTAGCCATTTTATCTTGATGTTGGCTGGTACACGGGCCTCGAGCCCTTTGTTCGGTATACATTAGCCATGCCTGAGTTTTAGGTACACTAATGCCCGGCACCTGCTGGTGCCTTACCGTGCCACTTTACTTTAAAGTGTGGCCGAGATAACGCGGATGCAAGTGATATTACGCGACGTAGTATATACCACAAGCATCCTAAGTGCTATCAAGCTTAAATTTAAACCATATGACTTTCCATCGCCTGTGTTCAGCCCTTAATAGCTGAAAGTACAGATTCTGCAGAACTAATAGAAAATGGATCAGGGCCATTATTATCTTTACGTCCGGGTTCTTCTAGCCAATGCTCAATGACGCCATTATTAACCACCATGGCATAGCGCCACGACCGCTGGCCAAATCCAACATTATGCTTATCGACTAGCATGCCCATCTGACGCGTAAATTCACCATTACCATCAGGAATAAATTTGATATTTCCAATCTTCTGATCAAGCATCCATTTGCGCATAACAAAGGTGTCATTCACAGAAAGCACATAAACTTCGTCTATGCCTAGATTTATAAATTCTTCATAAGCCGCTTCAAAACTAGGTACCTGCTGCGTGCTGCAAGTAGGGGTGAAGGCTCCAGGTAGGGAAAAAACGACCACTTTTTTGTTACTAAAAATTTCATCACTGGTCACATCTTGCCAGCGAAATGGGTTATCTCCACCAATGCTCGCGTCACGCACTCGATATTTAAAAGTAATTTGAGGAACAGTTTTTCCAGTACTCATTTGATGTTTCCTTTTTTTAATAGGTATATTGACCAAAGTCGACCAAGAACGATGGCTGATGTACAGAGTATGCAAAACAATACATTATTTGTATAATCGTTATAATTGATATTTCTAATAGGTTTTATCTATAATGTTGAGTCTTAAAGACCTGAGTTACCTAGCTGCACTGGATGAGTTCCGACATTTTGGTAAAGCAGCAGCGGCTTGTTACGTGAGTCAACCCACCCTGAGTGGTCAGCTTAAAAAGCTGGAACACCAGTTGGGAGTCCAGCTTTTAGAGCGGGGCTCTAACACGGTTATTTTTACCTACGTGGGTTGGGAGATTGTTCAGCGTGCCAAAACTATGGTGCTGCAGGCCCGCGAAATGGAAGAGCTAGCTAGAGCCTCTATAGCACCACTTAACGGACGTTTAAAGTTAGCTATTATTCCATCTTTGGCGCCCTATCTAATGGCTAAAACAGGCCCAACCATTAACGCTGCTTTGCCTCAACTAAAGATTGAATTATATGAGCTAGAAACCCAAGAGCTGTTACGGCAACTAAAAAGTGGAGATATTGATGTGGGAATTTTGGTCGTTTCACAAGCTCAGGCTGGTCTGCGCAGCTTGAGTCTATGGCAGGAGACATTTTGGCTTGCAGTGGGTCAGAACCATGAATGGGCGCAGAAAACGCACGTCACTCGGGTAGATTTAGAAGGTACTGAGTTAATGTTATTAACAGAGGGCCATTGTTTGGCGGATCAAGCCCAGCAGTTGTGCCAACTAAAGAGCCAGTCACAAGCCTTTCGGGGGGCAAGCTTAGAAACTTTAAAATATATGGTGTCAGCAGGTAATGGCGCCACTCTAGTGCCCCAGCTTTGTATGGACGCTTGGACTAACCATGGGGATGACAAGATTGCCTACATTCCGCTCACCACGCCTAAGCAAGCTAGAGAAATAAGTTTTTTGGCCCGTTCAGGTAGTGCTTATTGGCCCTGTGTAGAAGCTTTACACCAAGTCATGTCCTCGGTACTGCCAGAAGTTTCGCAGGATACGCATAATGTACCCGTATTAATTTAGAGTGGAGCTAGATCAGTGCCTGTGGGCCAGCATAAAGGTAAAATAAGTCGCACATAAAACCAGTGCTGTAGATATCAGCAAACAGCTGATAAATCCAAACTGTAGAAAGACCCATCCAGAGAGTAGCGTGCCTAAGAGTCGCCCGACTGCGTTAGCCATGTAGTAAAAACCCACATCCATAGCCACAGAGCTGGATTTAGAGAGCGCCACTATAAGGTAGCTATGGAGGCAGGAATTAACAGCAAATACGATCCCAAACATACCTAATCCAATGATCAAAATAGCGTCACTTTGCCACTCAAAATATAAGCCCATGGCCAAGGACAAGGGTACAAACATCAGTGTTATTTGCCATTTAAAGCTAATTTTGTGGGCTAGTTTAAAGCCATTCGGCGACGCATTATTGGCAACCTTTCGAGTGATTAAGGGGGCTAACATTTGAACTAAGCCATAACCGATAATCCACGCTGCCAAAAACGCACTCACTTGCCAGTATGCCCAGTTAAGTTGTTGCGCCAAATAAACAGGCAGCGCCACCACAAACCAAACGTCCCGGGCACAAAACAAAAACAAGCGCGCGGCGCTCAAATGGTTGATGACCGAACTCTTAGACAAAAGCTGGCGTAGTTTTGGTTTTTGTACACTGCGACCCAAATTGGCTTTGAGTAGCATAAGGCTGCAAAGCCAAACACTACCTAGTCCAAGCATCATGATTAATATGCTGGGTTTGAAACCCACGTTAGTTAAAAGGGCTCCACCTAAAAAAAAGCCAGCCCCTTTTAAGGTGTTTTTAGATCCGGTGAGCACCGCTACCCAACGGTATAAACTTGAGTTTGTGTGGGTAGGGGCTAACAATTTTATGGCACTTTTAGCACTCATTTTATTGAGGTCTTTAGCCACCCCAGAAACTGCTTGTGCTGCCATCACCCATGCTACTGTGAGTAACTGTGGATTGACTAGTAGCATAGACAACGCAGCAAGTTGGAGGCCTAGGCCGATATTCATGGTGCGGTTAAGGCCAATGCGCGCGCCCAAATAACCACCCAGTAAATTAGTGAACACGCCAAATAGTTCGTAAAATATGAACATCAAGGCAATTTGTAAGGCGTCATAACCTAAACTGTGGAAATGCAAGACCACTAGCATGCGCAAAGCCCCATCCGTGAGGGTGAAGGCCCAATAATTACCTGTGACTAAGGCATATTGGCGCAGGCTTGGGGCAGGTGCAATGGTCATCAGTGATCATTAGCACAAATGTAGTTGGCCAGTTCAGCCGCCCGATTCACATAGCCCCATTCATTGTCATACCATAAATAGAGTTTTACTTGGGTGTCATTGATCACCATCGTAGATAAGGCATCAACAATGCATGAGCGCGGATCTGTGCGGTAATCGATGGACACAAGAGGCTGCTCCTCAAAGCCTAGAATACCTTTTAATGGCCCGCTTTCGGCAGCCTCTTGCAACAATAGATTGATTTGATCTACGGAGGTTGGGCATCGCATTTCAAACACACAATCAGTCAAAGATGCATTAGCTAGGGGCACACGCACGGCATGGCCGTTGAGTTTGCCTTTTAAGTCTGGAAAAATATGTGTGATAGCTGTTGCTGAACCCGTTGTGGTGGGAATTAAACTCATTCCGCACGCCCTTGATCGACGCAAGTCCTTATGGTGTGAGTCGAGTATCGTTTGTGTATTGGTGACGTCATGTATGGTGGTGATGCAACCATGACGAATACCAAGGGCCTCGTGTAATACTTTGACCACAGGGGCTAAGCAGTTGGTGGTGCAGGAGGCCGCTGTCACTAGCTGATGTTGCTGGGGGTCGTATAGGTGATGATTAACCCCTACCACCAGATCCAACACACCATCCTGTTTGACGGGAGCTGTCACTAGCACGCGTTGCACTCCTTGGTCTAAATAAGCCTGTAAAAGTGCCTTGGTCTTTAGTTTGCCACTGGCCTCAATAACGAGGTGGCAGCCACTCCAGTCTGTGGCTTCAGTGGTGGTATTTCGACTATAGGCTAGGCTGTGGCCGTTAATAAAAATAGTATTTTCATGGCCATTAATATCTGCTGACCAGGTGCCATGAACTGAATCGAACTTAAGTAAATGAGCGGTGGTGTGGGCATCACCAGCAGGGTCATTAAGTTGAATAAAGTCAAATTCAGGCCACTGCCATGCTGCACGCAAGAATAAGCGCCCAATACGACCGCAGCCGTTAATTCCTACTTTAATTGTCATAATAAAGTGTTGCAAAGAAACTAGATAAGGGTATTGTACCCGCTTCTTTAAGGGCAGAGTCAAGTGCAGGAGGATCGAATGATAAAAGCTGGACTATACCGACATTATAAAGGTGCTCACTATCAGGTAATTGATACGGTACGCCATTCAGAAACTGAAGAAGAGTTAGTGCTATACCGCGCTCTTTATGGGTCCAAAGACCTATGGGTAAGACCTCTGGCTATGTTTACAGAAGATGTCTTAGTGCATGGCAAACCAGTTGCTCGGTTTGCTTACGAGTCTCAATAATTCCAAAGGCGCAAGCCATTGACGCATTCTTTTTGGGCCACGCCTATGGCTCCTAGCTTTGACCTATCAGAGTGACTCTAAAAACCCTTTACCAAGCGATAGCTGTGCCGTCATAGTTTATAAACTGGCCACTGTTGGCTGGAACAATTTTTGTGATTACCTGGCGTAAGCCATTAACACTGGTGTGAGTGTTAATGGAAGCGTTGGCTCCGCCCATGTCTGTTTGGACCCAACCTGGGTGCAGAGCAACAACGTTAATGCCAAACTGCTTTAGGTCAATAGATAGGCTTTTCACCACTTGATTAACGGCGGCTTTAGACGAACGATAAAGGTATAGGGCTCCCCCATCGTTGCCCTCAATACTGCCCATTCTTGAGCTAAGTACAGCAAAAGTGCCGCCTTTGACGCGAAGGTTTTCGTGCAGTGCTTGCGCTAACATGAGAGGTGCAACGCTATTCACATTAAGCACTTCCAACCATTGCTGCCGAGATACAGTGCCAAGATTTTGATCCTTGGGTCCAAATACCCCAGAATTATTGATGATTAAATCTAGCTCGGCACCATTTAATTGTTCTTGTAGGTCAGCAATGCTGTCATCCTCAGTTACATCGAGTGGCAGCAAAGTCAACTGATCACAGGCCAATGCGGCCAGTGCCTCGCCAGGTTGCTGACGGTAAGTCGCATAAACATGCCAGCCTTGAGCTAAATACTGTTGGGTAAATTCTAAACCGATACCGCGATTGGCACCGGTGATTAATAGTTGTTGCATGTTGGATCACTCATGGACTTAGAAAGGACGATTAATAGTAGAGTAACGATCTAGTCTGAGCAAGACTCGATTTTTTAAGCACTCAAGTCTAGGGCTCTATTTACTTTAATTTACAGGTCCAAGCTGGTGTTTTGGCTTGGGGTTGTTGTAATATCAACTGAACAGGTTAAAATTAAATTCCATTTTCGTATGAATCGAACGCTCATTACTACATTGGCTTTTTGCTTACTGATTATCTCAGCAGGCAAAGGTTATGCAAACATTGATACGCCCTTATTTAATGGTGTTTCTGATGTTATGAGTACCTACGTCAGTGATATGAAAATGGCAGAAAGCTGTGATCATATGGATAGCAGTGGTGCTGGGGTTTTTAGTCATTTTCACTGTCACTTAAATATGACATCCTTGGTTACCAAAGACGCTTCCATTGGTCTGATGGAATTACCCGTACCTAATTACCAATATCATTTTAGTAGTAAGGTGCATATTCAAACATTATCGACCAAACCTCCTCAATTCACCTAGTTTCTCCCTGTCCCTGCTATAGGCGACGCACCCTCGCATGAGCCCCTTAAAAGACGAGTTTTAGTTGGCTGACATGGGGATTATGCATTTAAACCTGTTGCTTTAGCTGATCTATATTTGCTGATTAATTTGGCTTATTTAGCCGTGTTAAAACCCATGGCATATCATTAAGGGCCGTGCAGCAATGTTAATGACTTACTTTACTAGTTGAGGAAAAACAATGAACTGTAAATTGCAGTTAGTGATTTTTATGCTCTCAGGCCTATTCTTGGTGGGCCCACTTTATGCCGATCACAAACAAAGTCACGTCAATGTGATAGTTGGAGAACTCTCCCCTTTAGCCAGTAAAGGTCAGGTGGCGTTTAACACTAATTGCGCATCTTGCCACGGTGTTAATGCCGCAGGTGGCATGGGTGGCACACCACTGATACACGACATCTACAACCCTGGCCACCATGCTGACAGTGCCTTTATTAATGCGGTTCGCAATGGCGTACGTCAGCACCATTGGCAGTTTGGCGATATGCCACCACAAAGGCACATTGTGTTTGGGGATATGGTATTTTTGATCAAGTTTATTCGTGAAGTTCAGCAACAAAATGGCATCAAAACTAAGCCTCATAAAATGTAAGCTTTGCAGGTTGGTAAAAAGCGAAGCACTAATACTCACTAAGAATTAACTAGGATAACGTGATGAAAATTAATTTGCTAAAAAAAGTCGGGGTTCTGATCATGCTCTTAGGCCCTTGCAGCAGCTTTAACCTTAGCGCTCATGATGGGGCTACTGGTGTGATTAAGCAGCGTATGGAAGCTATGTCAGACATGGGAGATGCCATGAAGGCGATGGCCTCTATGGTGAAAGGTAAGCAGGCTTTTGAGCCCGCGCTATTTATCCAAAGTGGTGAAACCATTGCGGAGCATAGTGACATGATGCCGAAACTATTTCCTGCAGGTTCTATGGTAGGCAAGAGCGAGGCCTTGCCCGCTATTTGGCAACAGTGGGACGATTTTGTTAGCTTGGGTTATCGCACTAAAACTGACGCTAAAAAGCTGGTGCAAATGGCCCGGGATGGCACGGAGTTACGACCTTTGACCAAGCAGTTCGTCAAACTGGCGAGTGATTGCAAAGCCTGCCACAAAGACTATCGGAAGAAAAAGTAGAGCCTATGAACATCACCAGAAATCTGATCCTGTTATCAAGCCTGTGGTGCTCGGTAAGCGCCCTCGCAACAGGCTTTGAAGGGCCGCAAAGCGATGCAGTATCTCGTGGTGCCTATATATTTGACATTGGAGGTTGTGCTTCGTGTCATACTAACAAACAACCCTTAGGGGGTGGAGTGGAACTGGTGACACCATTGGGCACCTTTATCAGTTCCAATATTAGTTCACATCAACAGTTTGGTATTGGTGGCTGGACCAATGCCCAGTTTATTAAGGCCATGCGCGAAGGTGTGAGCCCTGATGGTGAACACTATTACCCAGCATTTCCATACACCTCCTATGCAAATATGCCAAAACAGGATTTACTAGACCTTAAAGCCTACTTGGATGCACAAGAGCCTGTTGCTGAGGCTACTCTGCCTCATGGTTTAACATTTCCTTTTAACCAGCGCGCATTATTAGGTGTATGGAAACTTTTCAACACTGGTGATCAGTGGATCTCAGACCCCAGTCAAAGTGCCACTTGGAATAGAGGCAGTTATCTTGCTAATGGCCCGAGTCATTGTACTCAATGCCATACGCCTAGAAATTTCATAGGCGGTTTGCAATTAGAAAAAGGTATGGTGGGCAACGAGCAGTGGCCTGATGGGGAAAAGGTGCCTCCGTTGGTTGATGCGAATCAATTGGGCTTTGGTGGTTGGAGCCAAGACGACATTGCCTTTGCATTAGAGGTGGGCATGACGCCAGACGGTGACTTTTTGGGTGGAAGTATGAGCCATGTGCTGGAAAATACCACGGGTAAGATGACGCCAGACGACATAAAAGCACTCTCAGAATACCTGTATTCATTGAACAACCCTTAATGTATGGTGGCCTCAATGTATGGTGGTCTCAATGAATATATCGACCAAGTTTGACCCGATAGATAACACTGGGTTTTAGCTTAAAGACAAAGTAGGTGATGTTGGCATATACCAATAAAGTGGCACATGCCAACCATGGAGGTTCATAGCGGTGACTAAAATCACACAAGACAAGATAACCCAATTATCCTTAACTGGAGTGACTTGTGCTGGCTGCGTGGCGCGTATAGAAAAAGCCCTTAGCCAGACCGATGGGGTGGTGGCTGCGCAAGTCAATTTTGCTAGCCGCACCGCAGAAGTCAGTGGTGGCAATGCCATGCAGATCATCAAAGCCATACAAGATGCAGGTTATGATGCGCAGGTGATACAAGACTCTGCTGCAGCTGAGGCACAGCAAGCTAAAGATTTACGTCAATTACTAAAAACCCGATCTTGGTATGCAGCTTTGGGTGTGGGGCTAGGCATAGGTTTAATGTTATTTGGTATGGATATTGAGGATCCACTGGTGCTGCGAACATTGGCATGGCTAACCTTAGCGATAATGTTAATGACTGGGGAACATTTTTATAAGAGTGGTTTTAAGGCACTGAAATCGGGCCACGCCAATATGGATACCCTGATTGTAATTGGCACCAGCGCTGCATGGCTGTATTCGATTTTGGTGGTGTATCTGCCGAGCATGTTTCCAGAAGCGGCTCGCGGGGTTTATTTTGAAGCCGCAGTGATGATTATTGGTTTAGTTAACTTAGGTCAGGTACTAGAGATGGGAGCGCGTCTCAAAACCCATTCCAGTCTTAAGCATTTGCTTGGTCTTCGCCCCAGTTCTGTTTGTTGGGTAGGCACAGCGGGTAAAGCGATGGTAGCTGAAGTAGAGGTTAATATCACTCAAGTTAAGGTGGGAGACCTGCTCCGTATTAAGCCAGGTGAGCGGGTGCCGGTGGATGGCAAGGTGACGGAAGGTGAAAGTTACTTCGATGAAGCCATGTTGACAGGTGAACCGATGCCGGTGCTCAAGCAGTTGGGCGATGAGTTGGTATCGGGCACCATTAACGGCCAAGGCAGTGTTATCTTTGAAGCCACTCGGGTGGGTAAAGACACTGCCTTAGCCCGTATTGTTGAGATGGTTAGGCGAGCACAAAATAGTAAACCCTCAATCAGCCAGTTAGCTGATAAAGTGGCTGCTATTTTTGTACCTGTGGTGTTGGTGATTGCCGTGGTCACTGGCTTAGTGTGGTATTTCCTTGGTCCCCAACCTGTTCTCACTTATAGTTTTGTTAGTGCCGTATCAGTGTTGATTATTGCTTGCCCATGCGCCTTGGGTTTAGCAACTCCTATTTCAGTCATGATTGGTGTGGGTAAAGCGGCACAAATGGGGGTTTTGGTGCGCAATGCTGAAGCCCTTCAGCAAGCCAGCCACATCGATTGGGTAGTGTTAGATAAAACGGGCACCATCACTCAGGGCCATCCTAGTGTTGAAGGGTTTGCTACTTTTAATGGTGCTGACGAGGTGCAAAGTTTGGCCCTTGCAGAAAATATAGAACAGGCTTCTGAGCACCCCATTGCTCGAGCCATCGTAGCCCATTGCCAACAGCAGCTTCCTGCTGAGAGCTTAAATTTGTCTGTAAACCTAAGTGCAGAACACTTCACTTCTGTGCAGGGCATGGGTGTGGTTAGTGGTGATCTAGTGATGGGTAATGTGAGCCTCATGCAGGCACATAAAATTGATATTGGTGTTGCAGAAGTGTGGTTAAGAGCTCAGGAAGACGCGGCTCGAAGTATCGTATTATTGGCTCATAAAGGCCAATTAATCGTGGCCTTTGCCCTTGAAGATGCCTTAAAAACAGACAGTGTTAAAGCGGTGCAGCGGCTCAAAGCACAGGGCATTAAAGTGATGATGTTAACCGGCGATAATCAGGCCGCAGCGCAGCGAGTGGCGCACCTGGTGGCGGTGGATGATTTTGCTGCACAGCTGACGCCTGAGGATAAGTTAAATAAGATTAAACAGCTGCAGACACAGGGTCAGGTGGTGGCTATGGTGGGGGACGGCATTAACGATGCGCCAGCCTTAAGCCAAGCTGACGTGGGCATTGCTATGGGCCAAGGCACTGATGTCGCTATTGAAAGCGCAGATTTATGCTTATTAAATAGTTCACTGCACGGGGTAGCAGATGCCATTGAGTTAAGCTATTCAACCATGCGCAATATTAAACAAAATTTATGGGGTGCCTTTACTTATAACACCTTAGGCATTCCCATTGCAGCAGGCGTATTATTTCCCTTCACGGGCATGCTGCTCAGTCCTATTTTAGCCGCCTTAGCGATGTCATTGTCATCAGTGACTGTGGTCGCTAACGCTAATCGCTTGCGTTGGTTTAAGACTAGCGCTCGTGATTAGTTAAAGCATTTGAGTTTGGGGATGACGGCGGCGAGCGCCGGTGGCTTGTACCACTACTCCTAGCATAATAATGCTGCCACCAATGAGGGTCCAATTGCCTGGGTGCTCATTAAATAAAAACCAAACCCAAATAGGGCTCAAGATCACCTCAAGCATGGTCAGTAAGGTCAGCTCAGCAGCAGGTACGTGTTTTGACCCAGCAATGAATAAGACTAAGGCTAATCCCATCTGAAAACAGCCAAGGGCCAGGCAAATAGCAAGGTCTGCCCAACTGATGAAAAAATCTTCAATAGCAAAGGTTGCCACTAGCATAGAAAAAATACCACCAATTAGGGCTGCAGGTAACATATCACCCCCTTTTCCACGGCGCATGATCACACTAAAAGCGGCGTAGGATACTGCCATCATTAAGGCAAAAGCCATACCGATCAAGCCGTCTCCATTGAGTGCGTGACCTACCATCACACTCACACCGATACTCGTCAGAGCAATGGCTGCCCAAGTTCGCCTCTTAACCCGCTCGCCAAGGATAAACCAGCCCAGTAAAGCGGCGATAAAAGGTGACGAACTCAAAAGAAAGGTGACGTTAGCCACACTGGTGTGAAGCAAGGCAAAAATATTGCCAAAAAAGGAAGCGCCTAAAAATATACCCGCTAAAAAGCTCAGCTTATTAGCGCCTTTTAAGGGAGTGATGATATCGCCTTTATGATGCCACGCCATGACCATAAATATGGTGAAAATTAAGCCCACAGAGCGGAAAAACACGATATGCCAGCCCGATGCTTCGCTAATGTAGCGCACACCAACGCCAGCAGTGCTCCACAGCAAGCCACATATAATGACCATAATTGCACCATTACGATAACGGTGATCAGGACTTGTGATTTGGGATTGGGTCAGCTGAGTCATGGATTTGCCTTGGACCAAGCATCGTATATGGCTTTGGACCAATGGCTTTGAGTCCATGCCACAGTGGCTATAATCTGGGCTTCTGTCATGGTGTCTTTCCAAGCAGGCATGGTGCCACGACCCTGAGCAATAGTGTGAGTAAGATTAGCTAAAGAATGGTGCCATGTATGGCCACTGCCGTTCAGAGGTGGCGCGGGACGTTTACCAGAGGCATCAAGCTGGGTCCAGTTTTCTGCACCTTGGCCTTGGTTGCCATGACAGGCTGCGCAATAATCTAAGTATAAAGTTGCACCCTGGTCGACTTGGGCTTGGCTATACCATCGATCAGGACTATTTTGTTTGGCCAAATAGGTGTAGCTACTCAATGCAGCTACCAGTAATGAGCCAGCAATTAATAATAAACTTTGAGTCCTACTCATGAACTATAACCTATTCGATATTTCGTCTCGCCGCACTATATACTACGGGAGCGTTCACGGTCTATGCTTGGTTTATTGATTGATTGTTCTGAGAGGGGAATTATTTTATAATTTTGCACTCGTAGACCCATGACTATTTAGAAACGGCCCTTTAGATGGCAAACACATCATCCCTTTTAAGGCTTGTTAAGCTCGTATTGCGCTTTTTGGTCAGTGGCGGTATAGCTACGGCGGTTCACTGGGCGACGCTATGGGGTTTAATTCATCTGCAAGTAGAGGCCGTGTTAGCATCGAGTATTGGGGCTTTTGTAGGTGCTGTAGTGAACTATTTTCTACAGTATTTTTTCACTTTTAAAACCAAACGTCTGCACAAACAAGCCTTGCTAGCCTATATACCAGCTGTGTCAATCAGTTGGTTACTGAATTTAGGGCTCTTCTATAGCCTTTATGGTGGTTTATTTTCAGAGCCGTTGGCGGCCCAAGTTGTCACCACA
Source organism: Candidatus Njordibacter sp. Uisw_058 (assembly GCF_047730065.1). Lineage (GTDB taxonomy): Bacteria > Pseudomonadota > Gammaproteobacteria > Pseudomonadales > Balneatricaceae > Njordibacter. The sequence goes on along the minus strand of NZ_CP159829.1, from coordinate 2,778,970 downwards.
AGTATTATTATGCTGGTAAATTTTCTGTTGTATAAAAAGGTTGTATTTCGTGCAAAATCAGATACTTAGTCAAACTTCTACGGCAGCGAAAACGACCCCGGTTATTTCATTAGTTATTCCGGTGTTTAACGAAATGGAAGTGTTGCCCTTATTATTTGAGCGTGTCCGAAAAGTGATGCACGGCCTCAAGTTAGACTACGAAATGGTGATGGTGGATGATGGCAGTAAGGATTCCAGTGCAGATTTTTTGATTCGTCAAGCGCAACAAGATGCATGCGTTAGGGCTGTCATTTTGTCCCGTAACTTTGGCAAAGAGGCAGCGCTATCGGCGGGTTTAGAGCAGGCCCGGGGTGAAGTCATTATTGTGCTTGATGCAGATTTACAAAACCCCCCTGAATTGATTCCTGACATGCTAGAGAAATGGCGGGCTGGGGCTGATATCGTGGCCATGAAACGGCGCGACAGGTCAGGTGAATCGTGGCTCAAGAAATCAGGTTCCTATGTTTACTATCGCATTATGAATCGTATTACTGGCTCTATGAATATCCCCGAGGATACAGGAGATTTTCGGCTCATGAGCCGCCGATCTGTGGATTCGCTTAACCAGTTGCCAGAGCGCAACCGCTATATGAAAGGCTTATTTGCATGGGTGGGCTATCCTACCCATGTGATGCAATATGATGTGGCGGATCGTGCCGCAGGCCAAACTAAGTGGAATTATTTTAACCTCTTTGGCTTGGCCTTTGAAGGCATTACGTCTTTCTCCATTGCGCCACTAAGAGCCATGGTGCTGTTAGGACTCATTACCGCTATATTAGGTGGTATTTTTGGTGCTTGGATCGTCTTTAAAACCCTATTTTTTGGTAACGACTTAGATGGTTATCCTTCTATTATCGCCATGATTACATTTTTAGGAGGGGTGCAACTGCTGTCTATTGGTGTGCTGGGCGAATATGTGGGAAAAACTTACTTTGAGGCTAAACAGCGGCCCCTGTTTATTATTCAAGAGGTTGTGCAACAGTCACTCCAGCCAGCTCACAATCACTCTTCTGAAGCAGCACAAGGAACTCCAGTTAATGTTACAACGGACTAATCTTATTTGGTTATTTGGTACCTTATTGTTGGTGCGAATTATTGCCATGATTGTGGTGCCATTGGCTGATACAACGGAACCTAGGTATGCTGAAATTGCGCGATTAATGCTCACTACCAATGATTGGATTACACCATGGTTTGAACCCAATGTGCCTTTTTGGGGAAAACCTCCTTTGTCGTTTTGGGCCCAAGCTATTGCCTTTAAGCTATTTGGCATCAATGAATTTGCAGGCCGTTTACCCGCATTGTTAGCATTCTTAGCAACAGCTTGGATGCTATGGCGTCTTGCTCTTTCTGTGATTAATACCCAAGTGGCTTTAGCCAGCTTAGTTGTTTATAGCGGCATGTTACTCACCTTTTTAGCAGCAGGCACGGTGATGACAGACCCCTTCTTAGTTTTGGGAACGACTTGGTCTATGGTGGCATTTTATTTAGCACCTAAGGAAAAATATTGGTATTGGCGCTATGGATTATTTATTGGTTTAGGCATTGGGTTGTTGGCTAAAGGCCCACTGGCACTAGTCATTAGCGGCGCACCTATCGGCATATGGGTATTGCTTCAAGGTAAGCTCATGTTTTACTTACGCTCAATGCCTTGGGTGCGAGGCATCTTGCTCACCTTAGCGATTGCTTTACCTTGGTACATATTAGCAGAACTAAAAACTCCAGGTTTCATTAACTATTTTATTGTGGGCGAACACTTTATGCGCTTTGTGGATCCTGGCTGGTCGGGGGACCTCTATGGCCGTGCCCACCAAGAACCCAAAGGTATGATTTGGCTGTATTGGTTGGTTGGGTCTTTGCCTTGGGGGCCATTAGCGTTGTTATTACTGATTGGCCACCTGTTTAAGAGCCGTTGGCGTCAATCGCTCTGGCAGGCTGCTAAACAGCCAGCAATCATGTATGTGCTGCTATGGGGGCTAGTTACGCCCGTCTTCTTTACACCAGCAGGCAATGTAATCTGGACCTATGCTTTGCCCTCGATGCCCGCATTTGCTTTACTGATGGGTTGGGCCATGGTCAAACTCAATAATGGACAAAAATGGCGTCAGCTAGGCTTTACCATAGTAATGTGGTTGATGCCGATTGGGGCATTGGTTTTTAGCGTGTTGATTGCCAACAATAACGATTTAATGAAAACAGAAAAGCGCATTGCTGAATACGTTGCGCAACAGCCAAAAAATGGCAACTCTGATAATTGGTCAAGGCTTTATTACCTTGGCGCTGAACTTGAGTTTTCGGCACGTTTTTATAGCCATGATCAGGCCAAACCGGTGCGCTTAGACCAGTTAGAAAACTTAGCAGTGCAACAGCAAGGCGTATACGTGGCCATTCCAGCTCAGCAGTGGGAAACCACAGTGGCCCACTTTGGGGCAAGGTTGGAGCCGCGTATTGAGAACATGCGCTTTAAGTTAGCGTTTCTTAACCCTTAAGGCTTAACTCTGCCTTTATCAGGGCAGAGATAAAGCTCCCATGCTTACATTGTATTCACCCTTGTGTAAATGTCTGCCTTTAGATGCGGTATATAGCTCGTGTTTTGGGTCGATTGCTCACTGCATCAGCGATGCGCTTGACGTTAGCAAATTCGTCAATTGTTGGATGTTCCCGCAGGGGATCTAGCCAAGTGGTGAGCATAAAAAGGTAGATATCAACAGCGCTAAACTGCTCACCAAGCACCCATGTGTTGTCACCAATCTGATCATTTATTACTGTCCATGTTTCACGTAAGCGCCTGATCCCTCGGTGTTTTGCACTCTGTTCACCTTCGAGCGTATCTGCGAACCGATCAGGGTAGTAACCGAGTTGAAAAGCGTTTTGAATGGTGCTGGAAAAGTACACTAATGTTTGTAAATAAACCCCTCGTTGTGGATTATCAAAGCGTGGTGCGAGATTTGCCTCTGGGTGGCGATCGCATAAAAATATAGTAATTGCTGCGGCTTCGTACATGGCCCCTTCATCCCACACTAAAACGGGTAACCAGCCATTGGGGTTGATCAATACTTGCTCAGGGGGGCGTTGTACGTCTTTGTCTGTGGTTGATTGTATTAACTCATAGGGCATTCCTAGCTCTTCTAAAATCAAGCGGATGCCCATCGAGGCGCTTTCTGCTGCGTAATATAGTTTATAAGTCATAAATATCTCTTTACCTAAAATGCTAACTTGTAGATTTTTTTTGTGTTGCCTGAGGTGACTGAAATACGCCTTCTTAAAGTATAGTCAATCTGATTTAACCTCAAAGGTAGGCCAAAATGAGGCAGGGGCCAATGATGTAGTTGTGTCAAAACTACCCACATTTTGTTGGTCAATCATGAGTATACGAGGACTCAGGTGGGGTTCTGTGAGTTTCCCTTCAAGAATTCGAACAGCCTGATCGACTGCTATACGGCCTTGTAATACAGGGGAGTCAGTTGGGGCTGCTAAAATATGTCCGCGTTTGATACCGCGAAATACATTATGCGTAAAATAGGTAGAAACGATGTTAATTTTGCCACGTAAATTGCGATTAAGTAATTCACTCACAGCGGCATCTGCTGTTAACGCAGTACCCACGATGTAATCAAAATCATCGGTTTCCTCCAACACTTCTTGCAGCAAATTACGCTGAATTTCCTTGCCAGTATCACCCCATTTCACAGCCACTATGCTAACCCCTGAATCAGCAATGCCATCATGAAAACCATCATTGATAAAACCCACCCAACCCGACTCTTTAGGGCCAGGAAACCATGCCACTTTTGCTTCATTGGTCCCCTTAGTTGGGTGACGTTGGGCAAGGTATTGGCCCACTTTTTGTCCCATACTGTACCAAGACACACCCGCTTTAGCGCTGATGCCGACGTTGGCAATGTCGTTTACAGCGGCAATAACCGGTGTGGTTTTTGCAATTGTACGAATACTAGGCGATAGGCCATTAAAAGAAACAGTGCCTACGATAATGGCATCACTAGCGGCATCGACACAATGACTAAGTTGCTCCACTTGAGTCGCTAGCTGGGGATAACCTCCGGCTTCAAGCACTCGCATGTTAACGCCTAGCCTTTTAACCTCTTCTACCATGCCATAGTTAACACTCAGCCAGTAAGGGTCTTTAAGGTGTGGATAAGTGACACACAAGTGCCATGCTTGGCTGGCCTCCCCTATGGGTTGGTACATTAATGATCGGGTTTGGCCCTCATAGTCAAGTGGAGGATCCCAAGCGACGATGTCCCACACAGCGAAAGTTGGGGTGCTGATCCCAAGACATACAATAAAGCTTAAACAATGTTTTAAACGAGAAATCATGTGTTTACTATCTCATGTGGCCCATGTGATGATTAAAAGCGACTTTGGTACCATCGTGTATTGTGGTATTTTACGCCTACGTTAGTCTACCTTCTGAGTGCCTATGGCTGTCAACCTTGGTGTCGGCAGTAAATTGCTGCTGGCCATGACCTTAACCATTAGTTTGTTATTAGTTGCTGCCGTCATCGGCTGGCAAGGTTATGAGCGCGTGGCCAGTAAACAAAACTCAGTCATTGACGAAGCCATACCCAGCATCATGGTCGCTCACAGGTTAGCCAAAATTAACGCCAGTTTAGCCACTGCGGCCCCCGCGCTTTTAGGCGTCACTAATGAGCTTGAGCGCAAGCAAATTACCACGGCCATCGAATATCAATTGCAGCAACTGAAAGATTCAACTAGCAGCAAAGTCGGCGACAGTGACTATGCTTTCAACAACTTGGTGCTGGCAAGTATGAGTGTCAACATTAATGATAACCTAGTTCGCCAAATTAACTTGGTTAAGCAACGCTTAAACTATTTACAAAAAGCGCGGGTGTTGCAAACTGAAACTTTGCTTGCCATGAGCAAGATTCATGATATTAGCACCTCTTTAGTTGCCAATGCGAATACCATGACCACGGCTGTGGCATCCAGTTTGTATGATTTGGCAGATGCTAATACGGAAGAACAAGCCTTGTATTTTGCTTTTGATCGCCTTATTGAAGTTGATTTAGATCACATGGACCGGATGTACGAGTTGCGTGAGCGGTCAGTTAATCTTATGGGTTTATTAAGTCTCTTACCCAAGCAAACAAATGTGCCCGCTTTGTATAAACTTGAACAAGAAATTCAAACTAATATGAAGGTTCTTAAGCGCCGTGTTGCCGAAGTCAACGATCCAGGACGTCGCCAACAAGGCTTAGACTTGTTGTCAGTCGTTAAAGCTAATATTGCACCCAGCAGAGCAAACAATCTATTTTCTCTGCAACGAAGTAGCATAGACGTACATCGCCAATTAGTCGTGCTTAATAATGCCAGTGCCACCTTAACCAAAGCCCTGAAGATACAAGCTGATACCGCTAGTAGAGAGGCTGGTGAAAAAGTACAAACAGCCACAGATGAGGCGCGTACCGCTGTGGCTAATGGACGCAATGTATTATTGATGGCGTGTTTAATTTTGGCAGTGGTTGCTATTAGTGTTTTGTGGTTTTATGTTAAACGCAATCTTTTTCACCGACTTACCCAGTTGAATCAGGCCTTTTTAGCTGTAGCTAAAGGTGATTTAGACTATCAATTACAAATTCGTGGTTCTGATGAGTTAGGTCGGTTGGCTAAAACTGTACAGGTGTTTAAAGAAAATGCCCTCGCCCGCCAACAGCTGGAACACCAGCAAGAGGCAGTAGAACTGCGTCTAAGAAACTATCAGTCAGAGTTAGAGCAAGAGATACAGATGCGCACAGGACAGCTGCAGCAGCTCAACCAAGAGCTACTAGCCACGGCTGAAAAGCATGAGACTGCCCGCACAGAAGCGGAACAAGCAAACCAGGCCAAAACTGCATTTTTGGCCACCATGAGTCATGAAGTTCGCACGCCTTTGAGCGGTGTGCTGGGGACGTTAAGGTTGTTGCAAAAAACGCAACTAGATTCCCTTCAAATGGAGTACATCGGTTTAAGTCAGGCCGCTGCCGAAGCCTTATTGGGTATTTTGAACGGTATTTTAGATTATGCCAAGGTAGAGCAGGGGCATACGCAGGTAGAACAGTTGCCCTACGAGTTAGCTAAGGTAGAGGCCAATATGGTGGCCCTAATGTCAGGTGCTGCAGCAGAAAAAGGCTTACAACTCGATGTGCATATTCCCCAGCAGCTTAAGGCCCAAACTTTAGTGGGCGATCAGGGTAAAGTACAGCAAGTGTTATTCAACTTGCTAGGTAATGCTATTAAATTTACCACGGTAGGCTATATCGAGCTCCACATTAGCTTAGTAGAAGACGATGGTACTGGGGAACGCTTGCGTTTTGAAGTCAGTGATACGGGTTTAGGTATCCCTCAAGTGATGCATCAGAGCCTGTTCCAGCCCTTCACCCAATATGATGCGTCAACCTCTCGACGCTTTGGTGGTACGGGTTTAGGTTTGTCTATTTGTAAAACTCTGGTGGAAGCCATGGAAGGCACCATTGGTATCGATAGCCGCATTGAGAACGATATTAAGCAAGGCTCAAAAGTATGGTTTGAGTTGCCCTATTGGCCAGACTTAGAGTGGGCTCCCGCAGCGCCGATAAATGTTGAGCCAAAAATTCCATTGCCAAGTATGTGTGTGCTTTTGGTTGAGGATAATGATATTGGCCGCATCGTAGTAGAAGGTTATTTATGTCATGAGGGCCATAGCGTGACTTTAGCAAAAGATGGATTTGAAGCGCTAACTATGGCGGAGCAACATTTTGATCTTATTCTAATGGATATTAGTATGCCAGGTATGGATGGGGTTGAAACCACTCTTCGAATGCATCAAGTGCATAAACGTTTAGGATTGAAAATCCCCATTATTGCAATGTCTGCACACATTTTCCCAGAAGAAGTTGATTCTTATTTAAACTCTGGTTTAGATGGATTTTTGGGTAAACCAATTGATCCAGAGCGCTTAAATGAATTGCTCTTAGGGGTTAACAGGGCACAAGAGCGTTTGGTATCGATGCCTAATGAAGTTGCCGCTCAGTTGGTGAATGAAAAACTACTTAATGATGACCTTAGCGTCTTAGGTAAGGCTTGTATGTTGGAGATGGTGAGCCTTTTTTCCCAAGCTTGTCATAAAAATTTGGCGGCTATTGCAGTTGCGCGGCAAGAAGCGGATTGGATAAAACTGAGTGATTTGGCACACAATTTTAAAAATGCGGCGGGCAGTTTAGGCCTCGAAACCCTCTACCAATTGGTCAACCAGTTGGAAAACCAAGTCAAGCATGGCCAACCAACCAGTACAGATTTAATTTTAGAAGACCTGCCAGAGTTAGTTAAAGCCTCACAAAAAGCCCTTGCTAATTGGACAGCAGCTCATTTAGGCTAATACCCAAACTAATTTTCGTTAATGCCACTAAACAAATAACCTTCCCCGTGAACGGTAGTGAACAGTGTTGGATGTTTGTAGTCGCGTTCTAATTTTCGCCTTAAGCGCATGATTAACACGTCTATGGTTCGGTCATTCGGATCCCAACTGCGGTGAGTAACTTGGGATAATAACCGATCGCGGTTAAGCATTTGGTTAGGGTGGGCCATAAACACTAACAAGAGTTCAAATTCAGCTCTTGTTAATTTAACTTCTTGTTGGTCCCGACCCAATAAATGCCGACGCGAGGCGTCCAATACTAAGCCATCAAAATGATAGATGGATTTATGTTGGATTGGGGTTTCACTATGGTCATGAATACGCCGCAGCAGGTTGGTCACTCGTGCTAAAAGCTCTCGTGCATTAAAGGGTTTAGTAACATAGTCATCAGCCCCTATCTCTAGTCCAACAATGCGATCAATATCGTCAGTTTTCCCTGTGACTAATACGATGCCCATATTACTTTTGGCACGGACTTCGCGGGCTAGCAATAAACCACTTTCATCAGGCAAGTTAATATCCAACAAGAGCATGCTGACGTCTTCTTGGCTCAGCACAAGGCGCATTTCTTTAGCACTGCCTACAGCGGTGACCCGATAACCTTCCGACTCAAAGTAGCCGGCCAGTTTTGTGCGGGTAATCGCTTCGTCTTCAACTATTAGAATGTGATGGCTTTTCATAAGTTATACCTATGCTTTTATAGATCGCAGTATAGCAGTAGATGCAGGCATTAAAAAAGCAACACCAGCATAGGAGATGTGGCTTTATTAAAGAGGCTAGCCCCGAACCAAAATTAATACTTAATTAAGGCTAGAGAGCAAGCGTTTAATCAGTTTTTCATTATTTCCAATGAGCGTGGAATTTAGCTCTAAGCCACGCAAACTGTCCCATGCAAAATAAATATTAATAATACCAAGGGCGACCTGTTGGCAGTCATCTGTAGTGGCTTGTTTATGTCGAGCTTGTAACTTGAGGCTAAGGTCAGCCACATAAAGTTCAAAACATTGAGTCATGCGCACTCTGACGCTGGGGTAACGGTGCGCAGCAGACAATAAAGCATAAAATGCAGGCAACATAATTTGATATTGGGTCTCCGGTGCAGGGCTAAATAGCACATTTAATAACCAATCATCGGAAGGATCGTCTCGGTGAGAGTGTCCTTGCGCTTGCCATATATGCTCAAACTCACTGGCGATATAATCAGCTACTTGGTTGACTAAGTCCTCTCGGTTACCTGCAAAATGACGTACTAAGCTGCGCTGCATACCCGCCTCTTTTGCGATCTCATCAAGGGATGCTGCTTCGAGACCCAATTTACTGATGCATCGCGTAAACGCAGCCATAATGCTTTGTTGGCGTTCAGTTTGAAGGGATGGGCGTGCCATAGTTCAATCGCTCAATGTTAGTAAATGATCATGTTTGACAATTTTAAACCAAAAGTATAAATTGTCACAAATGATAATTAATAAAAGGAGTGATCTTATGACGCTTATACACCCCCAAAAACCACCAGAACA